>JANONZ010000536.1:0-1551 GCA_031421095.1 Thermomicrobiales bacterium | reverse complement strand
TCTGGTGGTCGGCCTGAAGGATGATCGGGGCCCCTGAGGGCGGCACCTGGATCGCGCCCCACACGACAGGTCTGGAGATGAGCGGCGGGTGCACCGGCATCGCCCGGCTGTCACCTGCGACCAGGCGGACACCGGTCCGGTCACTGCTCGGGTCTATGGCCCATCTCGTCCGCAGCAGGGCGTCGAGCACCGCCGGGAGGAGCGCGGCGTCGGGGCCCTCCACCACGCGCAGCTCCGGCTCGCGATCGGAAACGAATGAAGGTCGTTCCGGCCAGACTCTGGCGCCGATCTCCTCGTGTGCTGCCGCAATCCCGCGGATCATGTCCCCGGTCGCGATCTGCCGACCCTCCATCCCGCCGAGATGCGCGGGGATGTACGTCGAGCGCGACCCGAGGACCAGGGGCACGTCGAGACCACCGTGAAGGCTGAGGTAGGCTCGCATCCCGCCGAAGCCACCCGGGAACTGGAGGACGTCCCCGTCGCGCAGGTTGTGCGTCGTGCCCGGTGCGACCCGGTCACCCGTGCGCAGGACGATGCCCCCGAGGTCCGCCCCCCCGAGGCCCACCGTGAAGGCTCCGCGCGCACGCAGCGTCGGACCGACCAGCGTCATCTCCAGCGCCGCAGCCGAAACGACGTTGCCGAGTAGAACGTTCGCCACCGCGAGGCCCCAGCGGTCGCACCCTCCCGAGTGCGGCACGCCGAGATGCTCGTATCCCGGGCGCCCGAAGTCCTGGACGGTCGAGAGGATGCCTGGGTCGAGGACCTCCAGGACGGCGTTCTCCATATGGATCCTCAGTCTGTTGCCTGGGTGAACCGGACACGCGAACCGGCAGCCAGCAGCGCCGGCGGGTTGCGCCGGACATCCCACATGGGACGATCCGTTCGGCCGATGAGGTTCCAGCCGCCCGGTGTCGCGAACGGATACACCGTGCCCTGGAGGCCTGCGATGGCGACGCTCCCAGCCGGAACGCGGGTTCGCGGGGTGGCTCGCCGGGGATGATCAATCTCTGCCGGCCCTCCGGTCATATAGGGGAACCCTGGCATGAAGCCGATGAACGCGACGACGTACAGCGCGTCTGTGTGGCACTCGATCGCCTGCATGACCGTGATCCCATGCGCTTCAGCGACTTCCTGGAGGTCCGGTCCAGCCACCGCGTCATAGCGTGTGGGGATCTCGATGATGGGTCTCTCACGCACGGGATCCGCGACGATGGCCCCGGCGAGGGCATCGATCGTCAGTCCCACCGCTTCATCCGGTCCCACGACGAGCGGGTCGAACGGCAGCAGGACCGTCGCGTACGCAGCGACCGGCGCCCCGATCTCCGGACGGGTGGCCCCCAGCTGCTCCAACGCAAGGGTCGCGTTGCGCACGTGCCGACTCACCGCCTCATCGATCTGATCGCCGAACGTGATCAAGAGGGCTGAGTCGCCGAACAGTTCGATGCGCGGGCGGTCCACATCGGGGTCATCGACGTGGATGACGGCTATCCCCGAGGACCGGGATGCGCGGTGACCTGGATCCCGTGAGCCTGGAACGCGCCACGGATCGCT
>JANONZ010000535.1:0-5730 GCA_031421095.1 Thermomicrobiales bacterium | reverse complement strand
CTGATCGAGACCGTGCGCGGCGTGGGCTATCGTCTCGCCGATGCCTGACGGGATCCAGCCCCCGACCGAGACGACCGCGCCAGACCTGGCCACGGAAGCCAATGACAGGGCGCTGCTTCGTCGCGTGCGGCGGAACCTCGTCCTGTGGAGCAGCGGAACGACGCTGCTCATCCTGGTCGCCCTGGCCGTGGCGCTGTATGTCGCAGCCGCCGGTTCCCTGAGCCGTTCCGGTGTGGAGCAGCTCGATGCCCGGATGGCGGCGATCAAGGGCGACCAGCCGGATCCCGACGACTCGTCCCGCTACGGCTTCACCTTTGGTGGCGGCGGGTCCGGCACGTACGCCTTGATCCTGGATACGAAAGGCGATCCAGTGGCGGGATCTCGGGACGACCTGCAGCCCTCCGGCCTGCCGTATGGACCCGGCCTGCTCGCAGCGGCCGCCGATGGCCGTGACGTCGAGACCACAGTCATCGCCAATACGCCGGTTCGAGTCCTGACCGAGAAGGTCGCGATCGCCGGCCGGGGCACATATACGGTCCAGGTCGTCCAGGACCGGACGACCGAGCAGCAGACGCTGCAGGTCATCTTGGCGGTACTCCTCGTCGGCGGCCTGCTCGTGCTGGTCGTCTCGTTCGGTTTCGGCACGATCTATGCGCGGCAGGCGCTCGTCCCGATCCGCGAGTCGCTGGCCAGCCAGCGAACGGCACTTCGCCGTCAGCGCGAGTTCGCGGCCGACGCGAGCCACGAGCTCCGGACGCCGTTGACCGTCATCCGCAGCAGCATCGAGTACCTCGAGCGGCACCGCGACGAACCCGTGAGCCAGGTCGGGACAGCGCTCGAAGATATCGACGACGAGGTCCGCCACATGACCTCCATGGTGGAGGATCTGCTGATGCTGGCGCGCTCGGACTCAGGGGCCGTGGCGCTGGAGCACATCCCGGTCGACCTTGGGGACGTCGCCGCCGACGGGTCGTCGGCGCTCGGCAAGTCGGCCACCATGCGCGGCGTCCGGGTGGAGGTGGATCCGCAGCCAGCGATCGTCGATGGCGACCCCGCCCGCCTCCGCCAGCTCGTCATGATCCTCGTCGACAACGCCATCCGGCACTCCCCGACCGACGGCCGCGTGGGCGTCGCCGTCCGGGCTGAAGGCGGCGGGGCGTCGCTGGTCGTCGAGGACGACGGGCCGGGCATCCGACCGGAGGACCTGCCCCACGTCTTCGAGCGGTTCTATAGGGCGCCCGGCGCACCGGGTGGCGGGACGGGGCTGGGCCTCGCCATCGCCAGATGGATCGTCGATCGCCACGGCGGCCGGATCGAGGCCACCAACCGTACCGAGGGCGGCGCGCGGTTCGTCGTCAGGCTGCCGGTCGAAAGACCGGCGCCAAAGGGCTGAACACGGGTCGGGCACGAGGCGGGCGCGGTCGTGAGGCGGACGAGGTCGTGAGGCGGACGAGGCGGGCGAGGTCGTGAAGGTGGGACGGCCCGGCCTCGATGGCGTCACCGAACCTGCGCTCAAACGGCTCGACTTGGCCCCGTCCGAGCCCGACATCCTGCCAACCGTCCACGTAGTGCACCTACGGCCACGAATATCGCCCCGCAATGCTTCCAGCGCGAGCCGTTCACGCTCGACAGGGATCGTGGCACCCGTACATCAGGTCGGATCCGGGCACTGAACGCGCCCAATGCGCACCATGTGGACGGTTGGCAGGACGCGGGCCTGGGACGCGGGCCTGGGACGCGGCGGCGATCCGATCGAGGAGAAAGCCCGCGCCGCCCAGAGACCCTTTTCCGGTGAGCGTCGATTGTCGCCGACCTGCGTGTTTCGGTCGACGATGCGTTCGATCCGGTCGCCGCGATCGCGGACGGCACGATCCGCGACGTTCCGGAGATCGTCGGAAGGCTCCGTTCCAGGGCCGTGCCATACCTAGCGGACCAGGTAGCGCTCCATGCCGGCCGTCCAGACTGCCCGGTCGTCGGCGGTGATGGCGTAGGCCTCGTAGTCGGGGTAGGCATCCAGCCAGTGGAGCCCCGGAAGGCCCATCGTGTAGACGGCCGTCGCGTACGCGTCGGTGAACGCGAGTCTTGGCCCGACGACCGTCACGCTGCGGAGGACCTCAGGTGCCAGGCCGGTACGTGGGTCCGTGATGTGCTCGCCGCGCTCGTAGGCCCCGGATGTGGCGACCGCCCGGTCCGAGATCGCCAGCACAGCCGCCACCCGGTCTGCCCCATCCGGATGCCGGATCCCGACGTGCCACGGACGTCCTGGTGCTGCCTGGCCCCGCGCGACGATGTCACCTCCGGCATTGATCCAGTAGTTGCGACCGCCGGCACTGTCGATCATCCAGGCGGCCTCCTCGATCGCCCAGCCTTTGACGAAACCGGACGGATCGATGGCGCCGTCGGCTCGATGGCGACGGGCGTCGAACGCCCCACCCGTGACGTTGGCGAGGTGATCGCACACGGACAGGACGTAGCGCACGTCCAGGCTGCAGACCGCCTCGTCCAGCTCACCTCTGGCCAAGCGGCTGATCTCGCTGTCTGGCCGGTACGTACTGAACCGGGCGTCGACGTCACGGAGCTGTTCGAAGACGGCATCGAGAACCTCCGACGGCACGAGCGGCAGCTGGATCTCGATGCTGACGATCGTGCCCATGACGGACTCAAACCGGCGCATCCCGGACGTGGGGCCGGAAAGTCCCGGGCCGCCGGAGAGGGCCGCGAGGCTCGCCCTGGGGGGCCTACGGGGATTCATGCGAACAGTGCTCCCCGGGCACTCGTTCCGGGCATTCGTTCCGGGGAATCGGCCGGGTCGGCCGGGTCGGCCCCACGATCCGGCGCGCCCGCGTCCACGGTCCGGCCCCACGATGCCACGATCCTGCGGCGCGACCTGGCGCTAGTACGCGAAGCGCTCGGCGTGGATCTGCCGAGCGGGCAGGCCCAGCCGTCGGAGCGACTCTTCGACCCGCTGCATCATCGGCGTCGGTCCACACAGGTACACGTCACGCTCACGGATGTCGGGGACGAGCCGCTCAAGGGATCCCGCCTCCAGCACATCGCCGGTCGCATCGGTTCGCCGGCCGACGAGGTAGTGGATCCGCGCCCCGCGTTCCAGGGCGATCTCGTCGAGCTCATCGCGGAACAGGATGTCGTGGGCATCGCGAACCCGGTACAGCAGGGTCAGGTCGCCGTGACGTGCGGGCAGTGCTTCCAGTAGAGCCCGGAGTGGCGTGATGCCGATGCCGCCCGCGACGAGGAGGACCTTGGCCTTCGTCCGGCGGGCGCCGGTCAGGACGCCATACGGACCCTCGATGAACACGCGAGTCCCGATCTCCAGGCCCTGGAGCGTCTTCGACCAGTCGCCGAGCTCCTTGACGGTGATTCGCAACCACGACCCGTTCGGCGCCGACGAGATCGAGAAGGGATGGCCGCGCCACCAGCCGTCACGGGTGAGGAAGCGCCACACGAAGTACTGGCCAGATCGGACCGCAAGCTGATGGAGGTCACGCCCCGTCACATAGATGGAGATGACGCCAGGCGCCTCGGTCACGATGTCCGAGACGCGCAGCCGATGACGCACGGAGAAGACGACCGGCGCGCCGACTCGAAACACCAGCACGAGCGCGACGGTCACGACGTACAGGCCCACCCAGTAAGCGACGGCGACCCGATCCCGGGTGAAGTCGGACCCGACGAACAGCTGGTGGAGAAATCCCAGGGCGATCGCGAGATAGGCGTACAGGTGGATCCCGTACCAGGTCTCATAGGAGAGGCGCCGGCGCGCGGCCCGGACCGAGGAGATCGCCACGGCCGCGAAGAGTGCGCCACTGACCGTCGCCATGAGCACGTACGGATAGGTCGTGATCAGCGTGATGACTTCGGCGACCACGTTCGAGCTGTCGCCCAGCGCGTAGCCGACCGTCGTGAATACGCCGTGTCCCAGCAACAACCAGACGGTCGCAAAGCCGAGCCAGCGATGCGCCACCGCCAGGCCATCCATCCCGAAGACCTGATCGAGCCACGGGCTGCGCGACATCAGCACCAGCTGGATGAGCGCGAGGTAGGTCCCGTACAGGGCGGTGACCTGGCCGAGGGCGACGAGCGGCCCGCCGGGAGACGAAAGCTGGTTCAGACCGCCGTGGCGGAGCCACATCCCGGCGATGAGGACGCCATTCGCGATGAGGACCGCAACGATCTCGATCGGGGTCACGGACCACGTCCGCGGCATCGGGACCTGGCGGTGCGACGTGAGGGTCCTGGGGGTCGTGGCGCTGCTGGGCATGCCGAGACGCTGCGCCGAGTCGATGAGACCTGTCTGAGAGCCGGCTCTCATCATTCCCTCAGGAAGTCCGGCGAGGATGCGAAGGCGTCCGAATGAGTCGCCCGAAAGGAGGCACCACCGCATGTTCCCGAAACGAGGGGCGATCGCCCTGGTCACCACGACACTCGCCGTCATCCTGCTCATCAGCTTCAGGACGCCCGAGACTGCGGCGCTCGGCGCGATGTCGACCACGGGATCAAGCAACGGTGCGGAGACGACCCCGACCCTTGGCTCAGTTTCGAGCAACCGACCGAGTCCGAACTCCGGGAACGCCGCCCCGACCGCGAAGCCCGCGCCGACGACCGCGAACGCGACCGGCCGGGCCACCGCGACACCGTCGCCGACGACCGCGACCGGGCCGGCGACCGCGACGGGCAAGGTCATCTCGACCCCATACGGCCAGGTCCAGGTGCAGATCACCGTCGACAACGGGAAGATCACCGACGTCCAGGCCGTCAAACTGCCGACTCACGGCGATTCCGGCCAGATCTCGGACTACGTCAAGCCCATCCTGGCCAGCGAGGCGCTCCAGGCCCAGAGCGCCAGGATCGACATCGTCTCCGGCGCGACATACACAAGCACGGGCTACGCCAAGTCGCTGCAGTCGGCCCTCGACCAGATTGGCATCGCCGCGGTCACGACGTCGGTCTCCGGCTGATCCGTGGCGCCTCGACGGCCGGGTCCCCGACGAGCGCTCGCCGGGCGGCGCCCCATCCGCCAGACTCCCCGACCCTCCCATAACCGCATCCACGGACTGGTAGCCGTCGGATCCGGCGTCGCCGTGCTGGATCCGGCCAAAGGCTGAGCGTGGATGTGCCGTCATCACGTGTTCCGGCGGCTCCCGTCGGCTCGATTCGGTCCTTACCAGTCCGTGGACGCGGATTTGGGAAAACGGCGACGGCCCGGAACTGCGACAGCCGCCGCCGTCGCATCGGCGCTCGGGGCGCCGTCGGGCCGCCATACTTCGACCGGGAGGTCGGACATGCAGATCGCGATCACCGGCGGCAACAGCCAGGACGACACATGCAGCGATCACAGCGACAAGTGGGTCGTGCGCGACCTGCCCGCGACGCGTTGAGGTCCGGCGCGTGACCGACTGGCCGATCTTCGGGCGCGACGGTGATGGCGTCGCCTGGCGCCCGAGCCCGGAGCTCGCACGGGACGCGCGGCTTGCACGCTTCCTGCGGTCGACCGGGGAGCCGTCGCTCGGTGCCCTCCAGGCACGCGCGGTCGCCGATCCGGGCTGGTTCTGGGGCGCCGCCGCGGATGACATCGGGATCGCCTGGCGTCGGCGCCCGCGCGAGGTCGTCGATCTGTCGGGTGGGCCGGCCTGGGCACGCTGGTGGATCGGGGGTTCGTTCGACTACACGAGGGCCGCCATCGAACCGCGGGCCGAACGAGACCCTGACGGC
>JANONZ010000534.1:0-6594 GCA_031421095.1 Thermomicrobiales bacterium | reverse complement strand
GTACTCCCTGAACTCGCCATCGACCACGTCGGTCGGATATGCGACGTCGGTCGGATATGCGACGTCGGTCGGATATGCCCCGTCGGTCGGATATGCCCCGTCGGTCGGATATGCCCCGTCGGTCGGATATGGCACTGCGGTCGGATATGCCCCGTCGGTCGGATATGGCACTGCGGTCGGCTGGAAGCGGCGCAGGATGAGGGCACCGGTGGCGGGTACCGTGGTCAGGCCATCGGCCTCCCGGCGGACGGTCCCTTCCCAGACGATGGCCCACTGGCCCGTTGGATCGATGACCGGGCGCCATCCCGCGCCGGCCAGGGGCGTCTCCATGCCGCTGTGCGGATCGATCAAGAAGGAGGTCGACTGGACCTCGGCGGTCGCGTCGTCGGACGATACCGGACGGCTCCCCAGCATCTGCAGCCCCGCCCATGAGGCGAACACGCTGGCATGGTCAGTCGTCAATGGCCGGGCGAGTGCGTCACCTACGCGCCAGACGTAGATATCGGGACCGACGGAGTCATCGGAGGGCCGGGCCGTGAACGCGAACCAGGCTCCGTCCGGGGAATAGGCCGCCGACTGGCCGACGATCCTGACACCGGACACGATGGCCACCGCCGTGGCGACTGTGGGTTCCGGGCTCACCATGGGGTCGGGCGACGACGGGGTCGGTGTCGTGGGTTCGGTGGTCGCGGGCCCGGACGGGCTATCGGTGGGGGAAGCGGTCGGGGTCGGCGGTGGCGTCGAACTCGGGAGTGAGCTCCTGGTCGGCGCCGGGGTCCCGGTCGGGGTCGGCGCCGGGGTCCCGCTCGGCTGCGTCGCCGGCGAAGCGGTCGGTGGGGTGGCGCTTTCGGTCGGGTCGGTCGTCGGCGGGGCGCTGACACCAGGGGTCGGATCCGCCGTCGGAAGGGCGATGACGAAGACCACATCATCGCCGGCCGCATCGGTGCCCACGACCACGGCCTGGTTCTCCACGGGCGAACGGAAGATCGACTTGGGTCGAGCGTCGATGGACACGCGCCTGGCGTTCGGATCGAACACCGGGGCGCAGTCGGGCCGCTGGTCGTGTGCGCAGACTTCGCGCACGCCCGTGGTGCTGTAGGCGAGGTTGCCCTGGCCATCGGTGCCGAACCAGTCGACGTTGCCGGCGCCGACGGCGATCGGCGTCGGACGCGGCGGCGGAAGAGACGATCCGGGGTCGACCGCCGGCTGGGTCGCGGGCGGTTGTCCGAGTGCCGTGATCGGCGGTTGGCCGAGGAAGCCGCCCGATATCACGCTGATCCCGACAACGACCGCGATCACGGCCATGCCGGACAACACCCCGAGCGCCGGCAACCTTCGAGTCCGCCCCGAGGCCCCAGAGGGCGTCCCGGGTTGGCCGAGGCCGTGCGCCGCAGCATCGCGCTCGATCGCCGCGGACGTGCGGGCCCACAGGTCGCGCGGCGGCAGCAGCGTCGTCCCGCGCAGGTCGCGCAGAGCGAGCCTGTCGGCTTCGTAGGCGTCGGCGATCGACCGGCAGGCATCGCACCCAGCAAGATGTTCCTGAAGCCAGGCCGCCTCGGTCGGTTCGAGCGAGGTGTCCAGACGCTCCGCGGCGCGCAGGCGAGCGCGCTCGTGCGCCGACGACCAGTCGTGCCGCTCCCGGCCCACGCGCCGACGGGCGGCGCGGCTCAGGCGGCTCATCGGTGTCGCTCCGGGGAGTGGGCGGCCGTGTGGTTCGCCTCGGCTTCGGCCTCTGCTGCGCGTTCCGCGGCGAGGGCCTGTCGCAGACTCTGGCGAGCGCGGGTGAGGAGTGCTCGGGCCGCCACATGACTGACGCCGAGGGCCGCCGCCAACTCCACGCCGGTCAGGTCATGCAGCTCAGCCAGGAGCAAAGCCGCGCGCTGGCGCTCCGGGATCTGCGCGAGGGCCCGTTGCATGTCGCCGGACAGGTTGGCGTCCATGACGAGGTGCTCGGCCGACGGCGCGGAGCCGTGCGACTCGCCGGTCCAGGGGAAGAAGCGGATGATCTTGCGGCGACGGATCTCGTCGAGGGCCACGCGGTGGGCGATCTGATAGAGCCACGCCCGCGCGTTCTCCGGCTTCTCCAGCGTGTCGTAGTTCTTGTACGCCTTGATGAACGCGTCCTGGGCCAGGTCCGCAGCGAGCTCAGGTTCGCGCAGCATCCTCAGGAGATACGCGTAGATCTCGCCGTGGTGCCTGGCGAACAGCGTCTCGACGAATGCACCGGCCTCATCCCGATCCCAGACGCCGCTCATCGCGCGAACTCGCGATCCATCCACGACGTGGCGGCCGATGGTTTCGCGTAGGTCTGCGAGAGCGGGATCGACGACCAAGACATCTCCGAGCGGGAGGGATCACGGGGCGGGCTCCCTGGGTTGAGCGCGCGCGCCGGGCGAGGCGCGCTCATGGGGCGGCGCGCGTTCGTCGGCCCAATGACGACGGACCTCTGCCCCGTGTGACGCCCGCGCGGTCCGGGCAGGCTGCGCATCAAGCCGTCCCGTCCATGGCGGGCTCGGCCCGGCCCAGGAGTTCCTCCACAGCGTCCTCCGGCGAGACCGGATTCACCGGCAGTCCGGTCCCCAGCTCCAGGCCGGCGATCTCGCGCAGCCGCGGGTGGATCTCCCAGTGCCAGTGGTATGTCGCATCGACCTGCTCGCGCAACGGAGCGGTGTGAAGGACGAGGTTGTAGGGCGGGCCGTCCAGGCTGGCGGCAAGCCGGGCGAGGACCTGGCGCAGAGCCTCCGCCGTGGCCGCGACATCCGGCTGCGTCGCGCGACCGAAATCCGCCTCGTGACGGCGTGGGAGGATCCAGACCTCGAACGATGAGCGCGAAGCGTACGGGGCGAACGCGATATTGGAGGCGTCCTCCCAGATCAATCGCTCGGGTCGCCGCGGCTCGTCGCGCACGAGCCGACAGAACGGACACTCCCCCTCGCGGATGACGAAACGGGCCGCGCCACCCAGTTCCTCCGCGATGCGGTGCGGGATCTGGGGCAGGTCGTACAGGTCCAGGCACAGGTGATTCGTCCGCGCACCGGCCTGGGCGCCCCAGTTCTGGACCACCTGGAGGTACTCGGTCTGGCCGGTCGTCCGTGCGGCGGCCAGCGCGTCACGGGCGGCCCCGATGAGCCCTTCGATCAGCTGGTTGCCGACCGCGTGCAGCGGACGGTGTTCACCGGGCGGCGCGACGATCGTGCGCCAGCTGCCGGTGGCCCGAGCCTGCGCAAGGGCGACCTGGGCCAGGCCGCGATCCAACTCACGGGCGTCGTCGCCGGTGCCGACAACGTGAAACGCGTAATCCTTGAGCATCCGGACGCGAACGCCGTCGCCTTCCGGCGTTGAACAGTTCGCGCAGCCGAAGACGTGATCGTCGATCAGGTCCGCGGCACGGGCGAAGCGATCGCGATGGAAGGCGCGGTCGACGACCGTCGCGACCCACCAGCCGGTGATGGGGTCCTTGCGCAGCTCGAACAGGCCGGCCGCCACCCCGCTCAGATCCCCTCAAGCGGTGCGCCGAGCTCTGCGGCGAAGACCTGAGCGAAGATGGTCGCCGCCCGCTCCACCGACGCGCTGGTCGGCATCCCGGACGGGTCGCCGAGCTCGGCGGCGATCGACGTCGACGCGACCCCGGGCATGCCGCAAGGATCGATCAGCGCGAAGTCGGCGAGATCGACCGTCACGTTGAGGGCGATCCCGTGGTACGAGACGCCACGCTCGACGCGGAGGCCGAGAGCGCCGATCTTGCGAGGATCTGGGCCGTCCGCGTCGCACCAGCAGCCGGGGTGGCCTTCCCGTCGCGCGGCCGTCACACCATGCGCCGCACAGGTCGCGATAAGCGCGGCTTCCAGGGCTCGGACGAGCGGCCGGATCATCAGGCCGCGCCGGGATAGCGCGATGATCGGATAGGCGACCAACTGGCCCGGCCCGTGGTACGTCACCTCTCCACCACGCTCCACATGCTCCACGGCGATGTCTCGTGCGGCAAGCGTCCCGGGGTCTGCGAGGATGTGCGCCGGGTCCGCGTTCCGACCAAGGGTCAGGACAGCCGGATGTTCCAGAAGGAGCAGCTGGTCCGGGATGCGGTCATCCGCACGCTCGGCGACGAGCCGCTTCTGGAGGGCATGCGCCCCGGAGTAGGCCACGCGCCCGAGCCATGACGCGACGATCGGCCCCGGCTCGAGGGTCGACCCGCTCCGCTCGGAGGCCAGCGTCTGGATCGCCACGTCCGCACGATAGCAGGACAAGCTCACCGGCCGGTTTCGGCAGGCCGCCGGCGCATCGTCCGGGGGTGCATCGGCCGCCGGTGCGGCGGTAGTCTCTCCGGATGCACGCTTCGAGCTTGCCCGCCGCGGATGTCGTCGTCGTCGGCGGCGGCATCGTCGGGACGGCGGCCGCCGCATTCCTCGCCGAGGCCGGCGCGCGGGTCGTGCTCATCGAGCGCAAAGGGCTCGCCTCCGGCGCCTCGGGCGCGAACTCGGGCGTGGTCCAGCACCCGTTCGACCCCGTCCTCGCGGCCCTCTATCGCGAAACCATCACGCTCTACCGGGAGCTCTCGGCGGTCTCGGCGAGCTTCAGCCTGCCGGCCGAACCGGCCGGGATGCTGTTCGTGTCCCAACATGAGGCTGCCGCGCGCCGCCAGGCAACCATGATCGCCGATGCGCTCCCTGCGCTCCGGCCCGAGGTCGTCGACCCCTTCGCCCTCGAGCGACTCGAGCCGATGCTTGCGCTCGGGCTATGGGCGTGCCGAGTCGACATCGGCTACCCGGTCCTGCCCGGGGCGTCGACCTACGGCTATGCGACGCTGATGGAGTCGCGTGGCGCGGAGCTTCGCCAGGGCCATGCAGCCGTCCTCGAGGTCGATGGCGACGCGGTGACCGGCGTCCGCGTCGACGGACGGCTGCTGCCCGCCGGGGCCGTCCTCGTCGCCGCGGGCGCGCGGACACCCGCCCTGCTCGATCCGACCGGTCGCTGGGCGCCGATCCGACCCAGGTGGGGCGTGGTCGTGGAGGCGGAGCTGGCCAACCCACCGAGACACGTCCTCGAGGGGGCGGGGATCGACGCCGCGATGGCGCTACCGAGTGACGCAGGTGGGGCAGGCGAAGTGCCAGGTGACGAGCTCGGCACAGAGCCCGGCGGCCACGAGGTCGACTTCAGTCTCGTGCCGCTGCCCGGCTCCAGCGCCGTCGGCTCAACGTTCCTTGAGCGTGAGCCGGACCCGAATGACTGGATGGAGCCGATCCTCATCGGCGCGACCCGCTTCGTGCCGGGCGTGGCCGACGCCCCGATCCGCGGAGTCCGGGCGTGCGCCCGGCCACAGAGCGTCGACGGCCGGCCGCTGATCGGGCGCGTCCCCGGCCGACGGAACCTGTACGTCTGCGCCGGCCACGGTCCGTGGGGGATCTCGACCGGTCCCGCGTCCGCTCGCCTGATCGCGGACCTCATCCTCGGCCGCGATCCGCGGATCCCCACGGAGTTCGACCCGGTCCGCTTCGGGGTGCCGTTGGCGTAGGCAGTCGCATGCCGACGAGCTCCCGAGCGGCCTGGACGGGGGCTGTCGCACCGGTGATAGGCGCCTGCTCTCTCCTGTTGCGGGCGCACGATCCCGAGGCCGGGAGACTGCGGACCATGAGCCACCGCGGGACAGAAGGGAACTCCGGACCACTTGGGCGCGTGCCAGCTATCCCGCGGTTGGGGGCCGGCCGACGCCCGTCGCCGGAGATGTCATGACCGCCTCCGTCCTCTGGTCGTGCGCGCACAGCAACGGGACCGATGTCGAGCTCCTGGCCGACGTCGCGTCCGGACGACTCGGGGCGTTCGAGGCTCTCTATGACCGCCACCGGTTGATCGCCTACTCCATCGCTCTCCGGATCACCGCCGACCCGACCGCGGCCGAGGACGTCGTCCAGGACGCGTTCATCGGCGCCTGGCGAAACGCCGCTCGCTATGTCGAGGCCCGAGGAAGCGTGAAGACCTGGCTCCTGGCGATCGTCCACCACCGTGCGGTGGACGCGATCCGTCGGCGCCGCCCGACGACCGAGTTGCCAGCGGCGGAGGAGACGACCCCAGCGGCGTTCACGCTGCCCGACGTCTGGCCCGAGGTCGTCGCCCGCCTCGATGCGCAGACGGCCCAGGCGGCACTCGCCACCCTCTCGGACGCCCAGCGCATGGCGCTGGAGATGGCGTACTTCGGCGGTCTGACACAGCGAGAGATCGCCGAGCGGACCGGGACGCCCCTCGGCACGATCAAGAGCCGGATGCGGCTTGGGCTGCTCGCACTTCGGCGTCATCTCAGGGAAGGCCCGACGCTCGGACCCACCGGTGCCGGCGCCCTTCCGGCCGTCAGAGCTGGTCTTGTGTCGGCTGCGAACCATCATTGACGCGCCCTTCCTGAGGCCATCGCGACCAAACCGCGATCCCCGACATGCGGGTCGCTAGCCGGTCAGCGTGTGCTCGGGTCCGTGAACGGCAGGGAGCGGTGGGGCATCGGGCGCAGGCCAGGGTGGGGGCGGAGCGACCGCTGGTGCCGGGGGAGGGCAAGGCGGGAGCGGCGGCGTCGCAGGCACTCTCGGGGGCGACGGAGGCGGCCCCACCGGG
>JANONZ010000533.1:0-2692 GCA_031421095.1 Thermomicrobiales bacterium | reverse complement strand
GGCGATGGCCCCGTTGACGAACCTGCCGTGGATCTGGTTCATGGCCGTCTGGACGGGCTTGCTGCTGGCGGCCGTCCGCTTCCTGACGGGTCCGCGGCTGTTCATCGTCGGCGCGCTGCTGGCGACGCTGGAGCTGGCGGGTGGCAACATCTCATTGCTTCTGGCCAGCGCGATGGTCATCGGCTTCCGCTGGCCGGCGGCCTGGGCGTTCGTGCTCCTGACCAAGGTCACCCCCGGTGTCGGCCTGCTGTGGTTCGCGGTTCGCCGCGAATGGCGACACCTCGGCATCGCCCTGGGCGCGACCGCGCTCATCATCCTGGTGTCGGTCGTGACGCTGCCCCACGCCTGGGCCGACTGGCTGGCCGTGCTGGTCAACATCGCCGGTCGCGATGGGACATGGGCCGCGGTGCCCATCCCGCTCCTCGTGCGGCTCCCGTTCGCGATCGCCTTGATCGTCTGGGGCGCCTTGACGAACCGTCGGTGGACGGTGCCGGTCGGCAGCATGGTCGCGCTCCCTGCCCTCTGGTATGGCGGTCTCACGATGCTCCTCGCAGTCATCGTCCTGCGCGACCCGGAACGAAGCGAAGCCGCGCTGGCCCCCGTCACCGAGCGCGCCCGCTAGCTGGACGTCCCACGGGGCGCCATCAGGACCCTGCAGCGCCCGCAGGAGCCGGTCCCACGTCGCGCCTAGTCGGCGGCGGCGGCTCGCGTCGAGTGGCGATCGCCGCGACCCCCAGCAGCAGGACCATCGCACTGACCACGAACGGGCCAGCCACCCCGCCGAACGAGGCGAGCGCCGCACCGATCGCCGGGCCGACGATCCCGGCGGCATAGAGCGGCAGGTACACGAGGTTGAGTGTCGCTGATCGGCGCTCTGCCGGAACCTCCAGAGCAAGCAGGCCGAAGACCATCGCGCTCACGGTGGCCGTGGCCGCGCCCAGCACGACCGCCAACACGGCCAGCGCGCCGATCGACGGCGCGAACGGCATCAGGAGCAGCCCGATGCCGGCACCGGCCAGGGCGACGATCAGGACGGGCCGAAATCCGATCCGGTCGCCGATCACCCCACCGAATGGAGCGACCAGGCCACCGACCAGAGCGGCCGTGCCCATGACGAGGGCGATCGACGAGGCAAGACCTGCGCCCTTGCCGGCCAGGGCCTCGACGATGACTGGGATATACGGCCGGCTCATCTGGGTCGCGAGGTACGAGACCCCGAAGATCAGGAAGATGCGACGCACCGCGGGGTCGGCCAACACACCACGGACCGCCCCGAACGCAAGGTCGATGACTCGGCCGGTCGGGACGACCTCCGGTCTGACCTCCCGTGAGCCGAAGGCGACGAGGAGGGCGGTCACGACGGACAGGACGGCCGAGAACGCGAAGACGGCCGAGAACGACCACCCGAACCCATCGATGAACAGACCGGCCAGGGTCGGACCGAGCGCCAGCCCGATCGGCCCGGACGCCCCGAAGATGGCGATGCTGGTGCCCAGCCGGCGACGCGGGACGACGTCGCGGATACCAGCCAGCATCACCCCCGTATTGCCGAGCTGGAAGCCGATCAGGAGCATCGACAACGCGAGATGCCAAGGCTCACGTGAGAGCGCGACGCCGGCGAAGACGACGGCCTCGACCAGGGCGCTTCGGACGATGACGGCCTTGCGGCTGTATTTGTCGGCCCAGACGCCCCACAGCGGGACGAGAGGGAGCCCGACAACGAAGACGAGCGAGCTGAACAGGCCGATGAACGCGAGCCGGTCCGTTTGCGCGACGCCCAGATGCGCGAGGTACGACGGCAGCAGGGCGAAGATCTGGCTGACGCCCATCGCCTCGACCATCGACGTCACCCAGAAGACAGCGAGGAGGACACGCCAATCCTGAACGGAGCGAGGAGGTTTGGTCGGGCCTTCGCGTGACTGGGAGACGCTGGGCGCGGCCGGCGAGGAAGGCCTGGTGGGCATCTGCGGAAGACTACCGAACGTGTCGACGTCGCGGGTCGGATCAGCGACAGGCGGCGGGCGGTGCGGCGCAGGCGGCGGGCGGCGGCACGGTCGGCAAGCGATGCACCGAGGGACTTGTATGGCCGCTCCACTCCACGTGGAGGGCCCCGAGAGATCGTGTCCACGCTTGGGGACCGACCGGAATGCTCCTCATCACGGGTGCAGGACGGTCCTGGGGCCGAGACGATCGTGGCGGTCGGCCTTACGAGTCCACGGGCGCGTTTCCTGCCGCGCTCCACGGGGGAGACGCCTGCGCAGTCCCCGGGCGGCGGCTGGCGGCGAGCGGCGGCAGTCCCCGGGCGGCGGCTGGCGGCCAGTGGATGGCCGGCCGGGCCGCGTGGCGTCTTGCGGCGGGCGCTTCGACAAGCGCCGGCCCCAACCAGCGGGCACGGAAGCGCCCGAAGGAACTGGTGGGGACCTCCGTTCGACGGGTCCAGTGGCTGCGAACAAGTCCGCAGTCCCTGATCGTCGCCGAGTCCCTCGCTCGCCGGCCTTGCGACCTGCGAACCTGGTTCCCGGGACCGTCCCGAGGATCGCTCCTCGAACCAGTCTGGCGGTTCAACCTGCCCCTTCGGGCAAGACGAAATGTACGACGCAGGGTCGGGCCACGACAAGGCGTTTGTCCACGAATGTCAGGCGAGACGCGTCTGACTTATCCCCGAACTTGGCGCCGTTGTGGACGGGCTGTG
>JANONZ010000532.1:0-1685 GCA_031421095.1 Thermomicrobiales bacterium | reverse complement strand
GAGCGCCCAACGGCACGCTCAGCTGCTGCCGACCGGACCTCCGACTCGGGCGAATCGACCGCCCGAGCAGCCTTACCAGTCCACGGGTGGGTATCACGGGTGTGGTGATCGAAGACATTGTTGACGAACGAGAGCCCCACGGCACGGTGGGAGGCGTTGAGTGCCCACACCGGTCCGAGGCTCTCGTGGCACATCCTGGTGCGCGTCTGACCATCTTCCGTCGGCAGCTGCTCGTGAAGCGGATGATCGTCGAGGGCTGGCCGGTCGAAACCGTGGCCGAGCAACTCGGGATCAGCCGGCCGACTGGGAACACGTGGGTCCGCCGCTATCGTGCCGACGGCCTGCCCAGGCTCGAGGATCGCGCCTGCCGACCGCACCGCTCGACACGCCGATCGTCCGACGAGGTGACCGCGGCGAGCCGCATCCGTGCGCGCGCCGGCCGGACTGGCCGCGCGCCGGGCCGGACGCGGCGGGCCTGGTCAGGAGATGGTCAGCACCGGTTGTGCGGCGGCATTCGCAGCCCGCACGCTCATCCGCGCGGCCACGGCCTGGGCGATGGCCGTCATCGCGCGACCGGCGGGTCCGGGCTCGCGCTGGGCGACCGCCGGAACGCCGACATCGCCGCCCTGGCGGACCGTGATGTCGAGCGGGATGCCGCCGAGGTACTCCAGGTCGTGGGCTGCCGCGAACCGCTCACCGCCGCCACGGCCGAAGATCTCCGTCAGCTCGCCGCAATGTGGGCAGGCGAACGCGGTCATGTTCTCGACCAGGCCGAGGACCGGCACGCTCATGCGCTGGAACATCGCCAACGCCTTGCCGACGTCGGCCAGGGAGACTTCCTGCGGCGTTGTGACGAGGACGGAGCCGGAGATGGGCACCGCCTGGGCCAGGGTCAGCTGGGCGTCGGAGGTACCGGGCGGCAGGTCGATGACGAGATAATCCAGGTCGCCCCAGTCGACGTCCCGCAGGAACTGCTGGATCGCGCCGCCCACGAGGGGCCCACGCCAGACGATGGGCTGGCCTTCCGGCACGAAGAACTGGATCGACATGGTCTTGACGCCGTAGCGCTCGAGCGGCGTGATCTTGTTGTTGACGCTCGTCTTGGGCTGGCCCTGGATGCCCATCATGAGCGGGATGTTCGGGCCCGTGATGTCGGCATCAAGGAGGCCGACCGCCGCGCCCGCCTGCGCCAGGGCGACCGCCAGGTTCACGCTGACCGTGCTCTTGCCCACGCCGCCCTTGCCCGACGCGACCGCGATGATGTTCTTGACGCCCGGCAGCAGCTGCTCGGCCTGGCGCGGCTGCGCGCGCCTGACCATGGCGCCCCAGGTGATCTTGACCCCGCTCGCCCCGATGCCGCCAAGAGCCGCCCGTGTGGCGCCCTCGATCTCATCCTTGAGCGGGCAGGCTGGTGTCGTCAGCTCGATGGTCATCGCGACCGACGAGCCCTCGATCACGACGTTCTTGACCATGTCCAGGGTGACCAGGTCTTTCCCGAGTTCGGGTTCCTGGACCGTTCGCATGGCATCGATGACGGCATCGTGGGTGAGACTGGGCATCGGCGATCGGACCCCTTCGCGTGGTTGCACGGATCGTGTTCTGACGGCTGAAGCGTCGATATCGTACCGCGACCCGGCGACAAGCGCGGTCGGCGGGCCGACGAAGCGTCGGGCGACGGAATCCTC
>JANONZ010000531.1:0-5251 GCA_031421095.1 Thermomicrobiales bacterium | reverse complement strand
GCCCAATCGGCGTCGGCGCGCAGCTGTGTGTCGAAACGACGTCGAGCCGTCCGCAGCGTGCTGATGGCCAGGTCGCGCTCGCCGTCTGTCCCGATCCGGACGATGACCCGGATGGCGAATGCGGCCATCGTCGGATCCTTCAGCCAAGGGGTGACGGCCTCGATGGCCGGGGCGCCATAGGCGGCGATCGGATCACGCCACTGGATACGATCGGCGGGATCGGCAGCCGTCGCCGTCGCGATCAATTCGGTCAGCGGGCGTTCCGCGTCGCTCATGGAGATCCTCCTGATGGGGCGCCCGCCCACGACTTTCTGACCCACAGGATACCACCATCTGGAGCACTTCCAGGCGGCCGACCTTCCATGACAGGCCTCGCCCGCCTGGGTCCGTCCACCCTGTGCGCCCATGTCGCACCCGACGCATCGATGCGATGGAGCCCGGGGCAGCACCGCCAGGTCAAGTCTGAAGGAGTGGCGACCAGCGGCTGACTCCGCAGAACCCACCGTCGCGTTCAGGCTTCGCCGTACGTCCAGTCAGCGTGTCGCGTCCGTCCATCCGACCCACCACCGCGTTGCGCGCCCTGTTCGACCATGTCTTCCCGCGCGGCGCGATCATCCTCTCGTTGCTCAGCCTCGGCTACCTTGCGATGGGACTGATCCGCAACCGGGTCTTCGCGAACACGTATGGCGCCGGCCTCGAACTCGATGCCTACTACGCGGCCTTCCGCATCCCCGAGATCGCTCTCGACGTCCTCGTCGCGTCCGGCCTGACCGCGCCGTTCGTCCCGATCTTCACCAGCCTGCGGCGGAACGATGAGCGGGCCGCCAACGACTTCGGGCGTACGGTCCTCACCGGAGCGGTCGGGGTCATGACGATCGCGAGCATGGTCATCTTCCTGGCCGCGCCGTGGTTCGCCGATCGGATCACAGGCTTCGATGCTGCCACCCGGGAGCTGTACGTGCAGCTGCTCCAGATCAACTGCCTGGCCCAGATCCTGTTCGCGGCCTCGTTCGCGCTCGGCGAGATCCTGGTGGCCAACCGGCGGTTCGCCTTCTACGCCCTGGCGCCGATCCTGTATACGACCGGGATCGTGCTCGGGACCGTCCTCTTCGCGGACCGCTACGGCATCGTCGCGACCGCCTGGGGCGCAGTCGCCGGCGCCCTGGCGCATCTCGGGATCCGTACCGTCGGCACGCTGCAGACCAGCTTCCGCATCCGAGCCGCCTTTCAGGCCCGGACGCCCGCCTTCCGCGAATTCGTCCGGTTGATGATCCCGCGCATGATCAGTCACCCGATCGAGCCCATCTTGCTGACGTACTTCACGATCCTCGCGACCGGGCTGGGGGTGGGAAGCGTCGCGGCCTTCAACTTCGCATCGGACTACCAGGTGATGCCCATCCTGCTGGTGGCGGCCCCGTTCTCGCTGGCCGTCTTCCCGACGCTCTCCGGGGCCTTCGCCGATCGCGACGGCGGGGCGTTCCGGTCGATCCTGCGACGCAACCTCCTGACCATCGGCGTCCTGACGACGCTGGGTGCCGCGGCCCTCTTCGCCCTGTCCGGTGTCCTGGTCCAGGTCCTGCTGGGGGGCGGGCGGTTCGGACCCCAGGACGTGGCTCGGACCTCGGCGATGGTGGCGGCCTTCGCCCTCTCCATCCCGTTCGACTCACTGGCCTACCCGCTGTCGCGCGGCCTGTACGCGACCCACGACACGGTCCGCCAGGTCGTCGCGTCGTTCGTCGGCCTGGGCGTCGTCATCGTTGCGGCGTCGCTGCTGGTGCCACTCGTGGGCATCCTCGCCATCCCACTCGGCTATGCGGCCGGGATGGCCATCAAGGACGTCCTCCTGGCGGTCTTCCTGCTGCACCGGCTGCGACATCTCGGGTTCAAGCGGCCGGGCTGAGCATCGGCCGGTGCCGCCGCCGGTGCCGCCGGTGCCGCCGATCCGCCGGGTCAGTCGGCCGGCTTGACAACCACGGTCGGGACCAACGCGATGAACAGGCCGTCACGATCCGGGTAGATGCCCTCCGGCCGATTCCAGCGCAGGTAGTTGCGGACCATCTCGGCGTTGTCCTGAAAGGTGCCGGGCGGGTCCGACGGTCCCCACAGGCTGGAGACGCTCGGGTACCACGGGTCCAGGATGTAGGCGCCGCTGATCCTGGCGTCCGGAAAGATCGCCGGGTCGGCATTGGCACGGAACCCGGTCATCACCCAGGTGTGTGCGCCGCGCCAGGTCAGGAGGATGACGGGCGACCCGGTCGCCTCAAGCGCGACAGCCGCATCCCGGAGCGCCTCCTGGCGGCCCTCGTAGGCGCGGACCTCGTACCCCGAGGCTCCGTAGGCTTCGAGGGCCAGCGCCATCGCGGCCGGGCCCCAGTTGCCGTTCAGGCTGTCGCTCTTGCTCTCCCACTCACGGATCCGACCGTGCACCTTGCGCTGGAACTCGTCCGAGATGTCGGCCAGGCCGAGGTAGGCCAGGGTCATCTGGACGCTGGCCGGCGCGCACCACGTTTTCGTCAACTGGTGGGCGAAGATCGCCTCTGGGTTGGCGGCGATCTCGACGTCGACCGGGACTCGCTTCGGTGTCGGTTTCGGGGTGGGTGTCGGGGTGGGTGTGTGCGGCGGCCCCGAGGCCGCTGGGTCTGATGTCGGTTCAGGCGCAGGCAGCGTCGGCGAGGGCGTCGCAGGCCGCGGCGAGACCCGGACGGTCGCGATCGTGGGGCGGTCGGGCACCGGGCCGGCCAGGAACCGCTCGACCTTGGCGACCGCGCGATCGAACAGCCGCCCGGCGCCGAGGGTGTCGGTCGTAACGGCGAACGTCGCGCCGAGGATACCGACGACGAACACGAATGCGACCGCCAGCAGGATCCGACGGAAGGGTCGACGTGAGCGCCGGCGGCCGGCGGCGGATGTCATGGGTCGGGCTGGTCCTTGGGCACGATGGGCGTGACCTCACAGACGTTCGGCTGCCGGGGATTGCGACGCTCTAGCTGAACCCTACCAACGTCCGTCGACTACCGCACCAGGTCGAAGGCGTGGATATGGCCCGGGCGGCAGACGGCGTCGGACGCCGATCGACGCGTCGTTGAGGTCCGCCCGGTCGGCAGCCGCAACGTCATGGTGGCGGCGACCCGTCAACCCGTGCGACTATCCTTACGACCCGCATCCGTCATCCCAGGAGATTCCGCGTGGACCGCTTCGAACCAAACTTGCGCATCCCGGGCCCGACAGCCCTCCCGCCATCCGTCCGCGAGGCAGGCGCGCGCCAGATGATCAATCACCGTGGCCCGGAATTCGCGGCCATGCTCGGCCGGATCCTGGACGGCATGAAGCCGTACTTCGGAACCACGAACGACATCGCGATCATCACGACTGCCGGCACCGGCGGCCTGGAGGCGGCGATCGTCAACACGCTCTCGCCCGGCGATCGGGTCCTTGGCGTCTCGATCGGCTCATTCGGTGACCGCTTCGCGAAGATCGCCCGAACCTACGGCGCAGATGTGACGACCATCGAAGTGGAATGGGGCCGGGCGGCCGACCCGGCAGTCCTTCGCGCGACCCTCGAGCGCGACAGCGACTACAAGGCCATCCTGCTGACCCACAATGAGACCTCCACCGCGGTCATGAACCCCATCCCGGAGCTGGCCGCCGTCATCCGCGAACTCGCGCCGGAGGCGCTCATCCTTGTTGACAGCGTGTCGGGACTCGGCGCCGTCCCGTTCGAGATGGATGCGTGGGGCGTGGATCTCGTCGTGACCGGCTCCCAGAAAGCATGGATGTCGGCGCCCGGGTTGGCCATGATCGCGGCCTCCGATCGTGCATGGGCTGCGATGGAGACGGCGACGATGCCGCGGATCTATCTGGACCTGCGCGTGCATCGCGACAGCCACGCGGTCGGCCAGACGCCGTGGACCCCCGCCATCGCGGTGATCTACCAGGTGGACGAGGGCATCCGGCTGATGAACGCGGAGGGCGCGGAGGGCGTCTTCGCCCGTCACGAGGCGTGTGCCGCCGCCACCCGGGCCGGCTTGACCGCGCTGGGTCTGGAGCTGTTCGCGGACCAGCGCTTCGCCTCGCGCACGGTGACCGGCGCAGTCGTCCCCGACGACCTCGACTGGAAGACGTTCAACGGCGAGATCAAGCGCCGCGGGGTCATCCTCGCCGGTGGACAGGGCAAGCTGACCGGCAAGATCTTTCGGCTCGGTCACCTCGGATCGGTGACGCTGGAGGAGATCCTCGGCGCGATGAGCGTCCTGGAGATCGTGTCGATCGGTGCAGGACGGCCGATCCGCCCGGGAGCGGCCGTGGCTGCGGCGCAGGTCGCCGCCCTTGAGTCGCTCGGCATCGCGACACCGACCCGAGCCGGGACGGCATGAAGATCCTCGTCGCGGAGGCTGTCGCCCACGAGGGCGTCGAGCTGCTGGCGGCCCATCACGAGGTGGATGAGCGGATCGGGCTGTCACGCGACGAACTGCGCGCGATCGTGCCGGATTACGACGCACTCATCGTCCGCAGCCAGGTTCAGGTGGATGCCGAGCTGATCGCGGCCGCGACGCGCCTTGTCGTGATCGGGCGGGCCGGGGTCGGCGTCGATAACGTGGACCTTGATTCCGCGACCCACGCCGGGATCGTGGTCGTGAACGCCCCGACCGGCAACACCATCGCGGCCGCTGAACACACCCTGGCCCTGCTGTACGGCGTCGCCAGACGAACGGCGCCCGCCGATGCCTCCGTCCGTCGCGGTGAGTGGAAGCGCGCCCAGTTCACGGGCCTCGAATTGCGCGGTCGGACCCTCGGCATCATCGGTCTGGGCAAGATCGGTCAGGCCATCGCGGTCCGCGCACGGGCGATGGAGATGATCGTCCTGGGCGTGGATCCATTCGTGACGGCTGAACAGGCGGCCAACCACGGCGTGGAACTCGTGGAGTTCGACGAGATGCTCGCGCGCGCCGACGTCGTGACCGTGCATGTCCCCCTGACACGCTCGACCCGGGGGCTGATCGGGCGCGAGGCGATCGCCAAGCTCAGGCCTGGCGGGATCGTCCTCAATGTCGCGCGCGGCGGGGTCGTCGACGAGGCCGCCGTCGCCGAGGCCCTTGCCTCGGGGCACCTGGCCGGGGCGGGCATCGACGTCTTCGAACACGAACCACCCACAGACTCGCCGTTGCTCGCCGCACCGAATACGCTCCTGACGCCGCACCTGGGTGCCTCGACCGCCGAGGCGCAGATCCTTGTCTCCGAAGAGGTCGCCGGG
>JANONZ010000530.1:0-1701 GCA_031421095.1 Thermomicrobiales bacterium | reverse complement strand
AATACTATGTTCCATGAGCAGACCAGCAAGGACCCTCTTTCCGAAGACGAAGCGACAGGCCCAGGCGCTCGGTGAGCGCCTCAAGGCGGCCCGACTCCGGCGTCGGATGAGTGCGGCAGACATGGCGGCGCGTGCGCTCGTGTCCCGGCCCACGATCCGTCGGCTGGAGGCAGGCGACCTGACCGTCAGCGCGGCGGTACTGGTGCGGGTCCTGGAGGTGCTGGCCCTGGAGGACGATATCGATCGTATCGCGGAACACGATGACCTCGGCCACAAGCTCGTTGATGCCCGAACGCCGCGGCCGCATCGCTCCAGCGCAACGAGCCTGGCCGATGAACTCTGAGGAGGACCTGGTCGTCACGCTCGACGCGCCCGAACTGGGGCCGTCGCGCCCCATCGGTGTGCTGACTCGCTATCCGGGACCCCGCGGAGCGATCGCCTTCACGTACGCTCGCTCATGGCTCGACGGCCCGGACCCCTTTGCCCTGGAGCCCCGACTGCCCCTCATCGAGGGCCCGCAGTACGCCCCCGGGGGTGGGCTCCCGTTTATCATCGCCGACACGACGCCGGACCTGTGGGGTCAGCTGCTCCTCGAGCGCCGGGAGGCGGAGTCGGCTGATCGCCAGGGCCGACGCGCGCGGCGCCTCGGCGCCTGGGAGTTCCTTGTCGGCGTGTCCGACGAAACGCGGATGGGTGCGCTCCGCCTGCGCCGCGATCGCGACGGCCCGTTCATCGACGACGCCGATCCTTCGATCCCACCGATGACCGGGCTGCGCGCCCTGGAGGCCGCGGCACGCGCGTTCGAGGAGAGCCACGGGGCCTCGGTCGCTGACCCGACCATCGCCCTGCTCATCACGCCAGGCAGCTCCCTCGGCGGCGGACGGCCCAAGGCGAACTTCCGCGGCGTCGACAACGAGCTGTGGATCGCAAAGTTCCCCTCCCGGACGGACCGCCGGGATTCCGGTGCCTGGGAGGAGGTCTTCGCGCGGCTTGCCCGTGATGCCGGGGTCCGCGTCGCGCACTCGGAACTGCTGACCCTTGGGGGCATGGGTCGGACGTTTGCCACGCGACGATTCGACCGGACGGAAGCGGGGCGGCGCATGTTCGCGTCGGCGATGACGATGACTGGAAAGCGTGAGGGTGAGCCGGCGGGTTACCCGGACCTCGCGAGGGCCGTCGCCGATCACGTCGCACCTGCCGCTGTGCGCGAGGACCTCGAGCAGCTCTTCCGGCGCATGGCGTTCAACGTCCTCGCAGGGAACCGGGATGATCACTTGCGGAACCACGGGTTCCTGCGCCTGCCCGAGGGGTGGCGCCTGGCGCCCGCCTACGACCTCAACCCGGCCCGGGAGATGCGCGAGCACTCGCTCACCATCGATGGGACGATCACGGCGCCGAATTACGCGGCGGCGCTCGCGACGCACCGGCTGTACGGACTGTCCGAGGCCCGGGCTCGCGAGATCGTGTTCGAGGTGGCCTCGGCGGTGTCGAACTGGCCGGCCGTCGCCGACTCCGTAGGGATCCCGAAACCGGAGCAGGCGACGGTCGGCGCGGTGTTCATGTCCCTCCCGCTCGATCGACTTGGGTGATCGCCAGACCCCGGGCGCGGGTGAACGCCTCGTCGTAGGCGAGCGACCGGGCTGAAAGCAGGCTCCAGTGTTCCGTGCCGAGGATCTGGAGGGCGCGCGGATCATGGAGCGT
>JANONZ010000529.1:0-3170 GCA_031421095.1 Thermomicrobiales bacterium | reverse complement strand
TCTATGGCCCTGGCGCATCGCCGGGAGAAGCAGGACCGTCGTCGACGTCGAGCAGCTCTCGGACCTGGATCGCGCGGACGATGTCCGCACGGGTCAGCAGGCCGACCAACACCCCCCGGTCGACGACAGGCACCTGCTCATAGTCGCCGCGCCCGAGCGCCTCGAGAGCGCTCAACATGGTGTCCTCGGGCAGGACCGTCACGAGACCCAGGCGCCCGCCCATGACCTCGCCGACTGTCGTCGAGTCGCGGCGCTCGGGCGCGATGGCCCGGACGTCGCCCAGGGTGACGATCCCGACGATGCGGCCGTCCACAACCGGGACGGCGCGTCGGTTGCCGGGCAGCATGACCTCGTCGATGAGCGTGGCGACCGACTCGCCGGGCGAGATGGCGGTATCGTCGGGGCGGACGACGTCACGGACGCGGATTCCGCTCAGGCGATGATCGACGACGACCTGCTGGAGGGTGAGCGATGCGGCGTTGTTCAGGAACCAGCCGATCGCGATGATCCACAGTCCGCCGAAGAGCTCTCCACCCAGCACGCGCATGAAGCCCCAGGCCATCAGCCCGTACGCGACGAGTTGGCCGACGCGGACGGCGATCTCCGTGGCCCGGCGAAAGCTGCCCGTCGCACTCCAGACGATCGCCCGGAGGAGCCGACCTCCATCGAGCGGGAAGCCAGGGATGAGGTTGAAGCCCGCGAGCAGTGCGTTGACGACGGCGAGATAGCCGGCCACGAGCCCGGCGCGCGTGTCCGTGCCCAGCCAGACGGCCGCGATGAGGCCGAGGCCAGCGATCGCCGCGCTCGTGAGCGGCCCCACGATCGCAACGAGGAACTCGGTCGACGGCCGCTTCGCCTCACCGCCCAGGTTCGAGACGCCACCGAAGATGAACAGGGTGATCGATGTGGCCTCAAGGCCCCGCGACCGGGCCACGAGCGAATGAGCCAGTTCGTGGACGAGCACGGAGGCGAACAGCAGCAGTGAGGCCGCGACGCCCATCAGCCAGGCGTCGCCGGCCGTCAGGCCGGAGATGCGCGTCGGGAAGTAGCCGACCGCGAGCGACCAGGTGACGAGCCAGAAGATCACGAGCCAGCTGGCATGCACGCGGACTTCGATCCCGAAGACTCGAAAGAGTCGCAGCGAGAGGCCGAGCATCTTCGCAACCTCCCGGTCGTCGACCGACGCCGTGATGATGAGCGGCGCGACCCCGTGGATCGTGGTCACGGGCAGGTTCGTATTGGTGACTAGGCCGAAGCCTAGCATCGTAGAGGCATCCCTTCTTCGGTTGCAGGGCAGGATGGCCCGTCTGGGCGCCCGGTCGGCTCGCCAGTACTGTCAGCGGCGCCTCCCGAGACGGGTCGCCGCCGGATCCGCGCCCGTTCTTCCGGCCGCCGAACGGCGGTTATGACGCCGACGTGCTCGCCGCGGTCGGGGCCTCCGGCTATCGCTACACGGTCACCTGGGACATCGACACGATCGACTGGCGGCCTCCGAACCGCCCTCCATCCCGGTCTCTGTCGACGTCACGGCTCGTCCCGGTCGAGCTGGCGCGGCGGCTTGTCGACGACGCGGCGCGGCTCCAGCCGGGGCTGGCCCGATGGGCGGTGGGGCAGCGGCTCGGTCCAGCGGTATGCCCCGACTGACCGTCGCCGCGTGACCACGCCCGCGAATCGGCGGAGCCGCGCGATGAGCTGGCGATCGGTGAGCCGCGACGACGCCTCGCAGCTGACGCTGCGGGAGCGCTTGTGGTGCTTGTCCATCTCGCGGACGTGGCGCTCCAAGCCTTCGCGCACGATACCGGGACCGAGGATGAACAGCTCATCGTCCGCGGGCAGCCGAGTCGCGATCTGTTCGAGGAATCGCTCGAGATGCTCGAGGCGGTGCGGCTCGCCGGCGGTCTGCGGCCCGCCGCCGCCGTGGCGGACGTTGGGGTCGTGCCGGACATGGCCGGTGGCCCGGTGACGAGCCGGCACCTCCGACTCCACTCGCTCGAGTCGAGCCCGATCGTCCTGCCAGCGGACGATGACGGCCTCCCGCGCGTCGATCCACACAAGGGTGCTGGGTTGCGTCACTTCGTTGGCCGCCTTCCCGTCCCTGCAGAGGCCCGTCGTCACGAGCGTGCCCAGACGGGCCCGGTGTCGTCGTCCGCGGCGAGATCGGCGTAGATGACGCCGCAGGCGCGCTCCCAGGCCGCTCGCTCGACGCGAGTGCTGAAGCGGTGGCTGCCCGCGTTGAAGCTGATCTCCGGGTCATCCCGCACGGCGTAATCCGCGTACGTCGCCAGCCCGAACAGGGAGCCGACAGCCGGGATGGCGCCGACCTCGCAACTGGGAGCAAGAGCCGTCAGCTCGACCTCGGTGAGCAGTCGAACGTCGCTTGCACCGAGGGCCCGGCGGGCCTTTTGGAGGTCGAGGTGGTCCGTGGCGTCGAGAACGACGAGGATGTGGGGGCCGTCAGGTGTCGCGACCCCGATGACCTTGGCGAACGTGCGCGGATCGACCCCCTCCGCGGTGGCGGTCGCGCGGGCCGTGAAGGCCCGGTCGTGCTCGTGGATGTCGTAGTCGACATCCTGGCTCTTGAGCCAGTCGAGGAGGGGTGGATATGGCCGGTCGAGGTTCGTGGTTACGCTCATCCGTCACGTCCTCCAGCACTGTGTCCGTATGACACAGACTCGCGCCGATCGAGCCCCGAGCGCACCGGCCATTGGACGCGGTAGCGAGTGCCGAACGGCCCGAAACGATTGGCAGTCGCCACATGAGGACACCCAGAACGAGGGTCCATAGGGTGAGAAGCATGGACGAGCCGAGGAAGATCGCCTCGGCGGCCTGGAGCAGGCGATGAGGTTGCCCACGATCGCGAGAGCGGCATCGCGTCGCACGGCATCGTCCGGTTGCCCATCTACGTCAAGCGGCTTCGGTCGGGGCTTGTTGACGCGGCGGCCGTGCCGACCGTGGAGGCACGAACCGGGTTGTTCAAGCCACCCGATAAGAGATCTTCAAGCTCCGCCGCTCAGCCTTCAGATCGGCGGCGCCTCGCCCTTCCCGCTTTCTCGAGCCCGACCGCGAGCAGGATCGTGATCACGCCGGCAGCAGCGAGCGCGCCGAGCGGCAAGCCCTCGTCCGATCCCGGGTCATCCAGGCGCGTGTCCGATGAGGGCGGAACCACGCGG
>JANONZ010000528.1:0-2294 GCA_031421095.1 Thermomicrobiales bacterium | reverse complement strand
GGGCGCATCGCGCCATGCCGCCGCACCGCGCGGCGGCGCCGGATCGAGCCAGCCGGGAATCTCGCGGCACACCCCGGATGGGCGACCACTCAGCGGACCTGCGCCGCGTCCGGCGGCCGGCGGCGTAGGGTCCCGTACGTCCAGCCCCGACCGGCCCGGCGCCCGTGGGGCCGGCTTCGCCGGCCCGCGACGTCCAGGCCAGGGGATCGGCAACGGCGCCGGACCTCGTCCGGCTGCGCCTGGTCCTCGACCCTCCGGCGGTCAGGGCCGTCCGGGCCCGCGTCCGTCATACAGCCCGTCCCGACCAGGGGCCGTCATGCCGGGCGAGCGCCTGGCCCGCCAGGGCGGTCGCCCGCAAGGCTGATCGACCGCCGCCGACGTCACGCCCGGCTATGCCGTTGCCGGCGAGAATGCCATCGATTCTGATGTGTTTTCAGTATACGCACGGATGATATACTGCGATATCACTCGAAAACGAGGTATCGTGCAGTAGTGGCACGCCCTTCAACAATCAGCCGGCTCAGCGCCATCGCCGCAGATCAATGGGGGCTGGTGACGCGCCGCCAAGCCGAACGCGCCGGCGTTCCGCGAGCGACCTTCGACCGCCTGACCAGCGACCAAGGCCTGATAGAGCGGGTTGCCCATGGCGTCTACCGCCTGACGATCGCACCGTCTCCCGACCACGTCGCCCTCCGTGCGGCCTGGCTGCAGCTTGCACCCGGCGTGCCGGCCTGGGAGCGGACACCCGCTCAGGGTGTCGCGTCTCATCGGTCCGCCGCCGCCCTCTACGGGATCGGGGAACTGCCGGCCGATCGTCACGACTTCACCGTTCCGACGAGGAAGCAGTCGCGGCGCGCCGACGTTCGCCTTCATCACCGGCAGCTGGACGCGGGCGAGTGGATCCAGCTTCGTGGTCTGCTCGTGACGCGACCGGCCCGCATCGCCAGCGACCTCCTGCAAGAGGACGAGGACCCCGAGGCGGTTGGGCAGATCACGGCGGATGGGATTCGCGCTGTTTACGATTATCCGGGGACTTTTGCCGCGGCGCTCGCGCCGCACGCTGCGAGATTCGGCCTCAGCCGTGGCGACGGTCTCGCCCTCCTCCGCTGGCTGCTCGACCTCGTCGGCGATCCCGATACATCCCGGTGGATGACCGAAGCCCGCAAGAGCATCCGATGAACGAGGGTCATGCGTATCCGAGCCCGCAGGCGTTCCGCCAGGCATTGACCGACAAGCTCAGGGAAGCCGCGAAGAGCAGCCCCTGGACGCTGTCGCAACTCCAGCGCCACATGGCGTATGACCGCCTCCTTGAGCGGCTCTACCTCGTCGACGACGGATGGGTTGTCAAAGGCGCGACCGCGCTGCTCGCCCGGGGGATCGGCGTTCGCGGCACGATCGACGTCGACATCTACCGAGAGCGGGCCCGCGCACTGGCTGAGGCGGAGCTGCGCGAGGCCGCTTCTCGAGACATCGGCGACTGGTTCACGTTCGAGCTCGGGCCGGGTCGCGCTGTCGCCACGGACGCCGCGGTCCGCATTCCGTTGACGGCCTACGTTGGGACGGCCAGCTGGGCCGCGTTCCACGTCGATCTGGTCGGATCAGATCTCAGGATGACCGGGGAACCCGAACATGTGCCGCCCCTTGCTCGCGTGCTGATGCCAGATATCGAGCAGCACGGGTACCGAGCCTATCCGCTCGTCGATCACATCGCCGACAAGATCAGCGCGACCGTCCAGCGATATGGCGACCAGGAGCGACCATCCACTCGCTTCAAAGACCTGGTCGATCTCGTCGCGATCATCACCGAGGTGTCGGTAGCCGCCGATCCACAGATGGCCGCCCTGGCGTCCGAGACGCGGCGCCGCGGCATGGAAATGCCGGCCAGCTTCGACGTCCCCGACCGGGGACTCTGGGAGCGGGGTTACGCCGCCGAGGCAAGGCGATCGCTTCTACTGATCGCGCCGACCCTCGCCGAGGCCCTCGCCGTAGTCCGTCCGTTCGTCGATCCGCTGCTTGCGGGGGCGGCCATCGGGCGGTGGGACCCGAAGCTTGGCCAGTGGACTGCGTGACTGCCACTGACTTGCCGCTGGCGCGAGGGCGAACGATGATCAGGACATGGAGACCAAGCGCCGGCAAAGACCGGATCATCAAGCGGTGGGCGCGGTGTCCAGGGTGAGATCCGCTACTCGACCGTGCAAACGAGGTCGTTCGTATCGACACGAATAACTGGCACAACACGAACGGCCGTCTTTCGGGTTAACCTGTGCTCAGAGCGCGGGAGTAGCTCAGTTGGC
>JANONZ010000527.1:0-7846 GCA_031421095.1 Thermomicrobiales bacterium | reverse complement strand
GGCATCGTGAGGCTCAGCATCCGGAGGAGCGGCACGAGCGCCAGTGGCACGAGCATCGCCCGATCAACGGGACGCGATCGCCTGCCCTGCAGGTACAGGATCGCGCCAAGCACGATGGCATGCAGGAGCGCACCCAGGCCGATGTGGATGAAGACGAGCACGACCTCAGCGGCACAGATCGCGGCCACCAGGCGCGCGCTCGTGCCGCCGCGGCCCGGGACCGCCGGTTGCAGCCGCGCAAGGTCCCTCCTCGTTCGGACGGTCACACTTCAGCCAAGGAGTTCGAGGAGGCGGAGGCCGAAGATGACGCCCGCTGACAGCACGAGCGGGACCACCGCCACATCCCACGCGCCGACCTCACGTGTTGGCGACCCGTGCGTGCGGGCCAGCTCCTTCCCGATCAGGGTGAATACCAGCAGCAGGATGGCAATGATGCCGATGGATGCCGAGATCGCGTCATAGACGTTGCTGAACAGGGCGGCGATGGTGATCGGGGAGACCGTGGACGTCACCGGGAACGGGCCGGGGGGCACGCCGATGCACGGGAGGCGTCCGGTGCGCTCATCGTCGTCATGGATCAGAACACGATCTTGCGGGCGATGAATGCCTCGGCGAACCCGCTGGCCGCTCGCGCTTCGATCGCGCGCAGACGCATGGTCGAAAGGAACATGGTCTCGGAGAACCAGGTCCGGTCGGCCTGCGTCCGGTAGGTGGAGACGATCAATTCGGCTTTGCGGTGCGCGGCCCATTCAGGGATGCGCACGTAGAGATTCGGGATCCCGAGGTCTCCTTCGTACTTCGGGATCTGGTATTCCAGGATCTGGTGATCGCGAAAGGTGTTCCAGGTCAACTCGCCGACGAGGCGGTGGTCCTGATGCAGGTCGTCGCGCCGGGGCGTGAAGATCAGGTCCGGCGTGGATCCGGATCTGAGCCCTTCGAAGAATTCCTTCAGCGCGGCGCCCGAATAGGGAAGGAAGCCGTCGCGGAACCGCTCGAGGATCACCGTCCGGTCCGAAACGCCGTCGAGGAACCGCGCCGCACCAGTCTCGGCTTCGTCCGCTCGTTCCCCGGTGGCACTGAGCACGACCCAGCGGACCGAGGTGATGATCCCTTCCTGGATCAACCGAAGCATCGTCCCGCCACAGCCGATCTCGATGTCGTCGGCGTGGGCTCCCAGGCACAGTGCCCGCAGTCCTCCGGAGGCACCGGTGTCGAACGCGAACGTCAGCATCGACGGGCCTTCGGAGCGGGCGGCCTTCGGAGCGCGATCATCGGGGCAGGATACGCGGCCCGGTGGCTTCCCGAGGCGGCAACGGGGCGCACGCCGGGATTGTGATGCCGCACCGGTGAGCCTCGCCGTCATGCCGCCCTCGCCGCGTTGAGCGCCACTCTCCATTCCCAGAAGGCCTCGTAACGCCCGCTGACCCGGCAGCACCGCAAGGCAGCGATGGCGTTCGCGCCCCGGACGGTCCAGCGCATCCCGGCGCGCTTCATGCGCACGCCCACCGCGGTCTTGCAGCCGGCCTCGACGACGCCGCTGCCGACGCACAGGCCCAACGACTCGAACGTGGGGTAGTCCATGCGGGGGCGGTTGGTCGTGAAGTAGCCTGCGCACTTCCTGGCTTCCTCCGAGCGGTCGGCGTGCTCGGACACGGCCGCGATCAGCGCGTCGATCCTCCCCTCGTCCAGCTCCTCGCAGCGGAGCTTCGACCAGGCGCGGCCGAGGTCGGTCCCGGCGCCGAACAGCGCCCTGGCGACATCGTGGATGTGCTCCTTCGCGTGGTACTTGTCGAGGATCAGAGATGGTGCCGGGAAGCACTCGGCGACGATGTTCCACAGCCACGGCGCGCCATCGCCGATGGCGACCCTTCGGCCGGCCTTGTCGAACCCCCCCGCTGCGCCTCCCGCTCGACCCGCCGCGCGAACGGCGCAAGCAGCTTGTCCGTCGCCCTGGTCTCGGCGCGCTCGATGGCGGCGGTATACGTGATGGAGCCCTCGTCGCGGGTGGGACGTCCGTCCCTGTCCCGGGCGTCGGCGGTCCAGATCGCGCAGAGCTTCATCTCGCGGGTCTTCGAGCTGCCGTCGGCCTGCTTCCCCGGCCGGCCTGCGAGCTCCTCCGTGCGCATCGGGACCTGAGGTCCCGTCCTGGCCCAGGTACATCGTCTGCGGCGGGGGACCGTCGGGCGGCTCGGCGACCTCCCGGTGGAGCACGACCCGCCGCAGCCGCCCTGCCAGCTGGTCGCCACGGAGGATCTGGTCTTCCTGTCCGGCCTGACCTCGACCGACCCGGAGCTGCACGTCCAGATCCAGCAGATCCGCGTCCGCCTCGCGGACACCCTGGCATTCGCGGCGATGCAGCTCGGGCGCGCCGTCCGGCCGACCGCCGCCACGGTCTTCGTCCATCGGAGCGTCGGCCTCGACGAGCTGGCCGACTTGGCGGAGATGGTCGGTATCGTGGGCATCCCGTTGGCCGTCGGGCGCTGCGACGGGTTCTCGAAGCCCGACAAGCTGATCGAGCTGGAGATCGACGCCGAGGCATACGGCGAACCGACGCTTGGCGGGATGGCGGAACCAGCCCCCGACCGGCTCTCGGGCTAGACTCGGCTCCACGTCGGTCTCGCCCACAGCCCACCACGATCCGGAGGTCGCACCTTGCCCACCGCCGAGGAACGCCTCGCCGCCCTCGGCATCAGCCTGCCGGAGCCCGTGCCCGGCCGGCCGAGCGTCGTCCCGGTCGCCCGCCACGGCGACCTCGCCTTCGTCTCCAGCCGGGGACCGGCGGTCGACGACGACGGCCGCCGCTACACCGGCAAAGTCGGTCTCGATCTCAACCCCGACGAGGGGTACCGCGCCGCCCGACTGACCGGGCTGAACCTCCTCGCGATCCTGCGTGAGGAGCTCGGGTCGCTGGACCGGGTGACGCGCTGTCTGAAGATGACCGGCGTGGTGAATGCCGCCCCCGGGTTCACGGCGATTGCCCCTGTCCTCGATGGCTGCTCGGATCTCCTCGTCCAGGTCTTCGGGCCGGAGATCGGCCGGCACGCCCGGACCGCCCTCGGCGCGGCGGAGCTGCCGAATGACTACCCGGTCGCCTTCGATCTCGTCGTGGCCGTCGACGCCGATCTCGGTGAGCGGGCCAGCCATGCCTGACCGGCCGACCCTCGAACACCGCCAGATCACCGCAATCGAGATGGGCGGCCGGCCGGTCGAGATCACCTCGGCCCAGCTCGTCTACACCCAGTATTGGAACGGCGAGCAGGCGGCCCAGCGCGAATGGGAGGTCATCGGCCGGACATCGTCGTCACGGTCGACGGGAAGCGGCTCAAGGGCCGGGTGGTCATGGCGAGCTCGAGCTCGTACGGGCTGTCGGTCTTCTCGGCAGTGGGTCTAGGCGAGCTGACCGATGCCTGAGATCGCTCGCCGATGAGCGGGCAACGAGGCGGGGTCGGCGGGACCGGCGGCGCCCTGGCCCGTTCGTTCGCACGCGACCCGTCGGTCAAGGGACGGAAGCTGTCGCCTGGCATCTGGCGACGGATCGGCCGGACCGCCACACCCTACCGCCGGATGCTGCTCGTCTTTCTGGTCCTGATCATCGTAGATTCGCTGGTGAGCGCCGCCAACCCGCTGATCTACCGGGCGATCATCGACGACGGGATCCTCGGTCGGGACGGCGGGCTCGTCGCCGAGCTGGCGATCCTGCTGGCCGGGCTGGCCGTCGCCGACGCGGTGCTGTCGCTGATCCAGCGCTGGATCTCCGCCCGGATCGGCGAAGGACTGATCTTCGACCTCAGGACGCAGGTCTTCGGCCATGTCCAGCGGATGCCGATCGCGTTCTTCACCAGGACCCAGACCGGCGCGCTCGTCAACCGCCTCAACAGTGACGTGCTCGGCGCGCAGCGGGCCTTCACGGACACGTTCTCGTCGGTCGTCGGCAACGTCATCGGGCTGGTGACCACCCTGATCGCGATGCTCTTCCTGTCATGGCAGATCACACTGATGGCCCTCGCGCTCCTGCCGATCATCCTGCTGCCTGCTCGCTGGGTCGGCGCCCGGATCGGACCGATCACCCGCGAGAGCTACGACCTCAACGCCGAGATGACCTCGACGATGACCGAGCGCTTCAACGTCGCCGGAGCGTTGCTCGTCAAGCTCTTCGGCCGGCCGTACCGCGAGGTCCAGGCCTTCGAGGCCAAGGCCGGTCGTGTCCGCGACATCGGCGTCACCCGGGCGATGTACACCCGGATCTTCAACGCGGCCATCCTGCTCGCGGCGTCGCTCGCGACGGCCCTCGTCTACGGCTGGGGCGGACTGCTGGCCGCCAACGGTGAGCTGCAGGTCGGCACGCTCGTCGCCCTGACCGCCTACCTGAGCCGCCTGTATGTGCCGCTGACCGCCCTCTCGAACGTCCAGGTCGACGCGATGACCGCGCTCGTTTCGTTCGACCGGCTGTTCGAGGTGCTCGACCTGGAGCCGATGCTCGACGAGAAGCCCGGCGCCATCGCCATCCCCGCCGGTCCCGCGACGATCGAGTTCGACCATGTCGGCTTCGGCTACCCCCGGGCCGAGGAGGTCTCGCTCGCATCGCTCGAGTCTGTCGCCACCCTCGATCAGACACCCTCGAAGGACGTCCTGTTCGATGTCTCGTTCACGGCCCGACCCGGTGATCTCGTCGCGCTCGTCGGACCATCGGGCGCCGGCAAGACGACGATCAGCCACCTGATCCCGCGGCTCTACGACGTCCGGGCCGGTGCCGTCCGGATCAACGGGATCGATGTCCGCGATGCGACGCTGGAGTCGATCCAGGACACGGTCGGCGTGGTCACCCAGGACGGCCACCTCTTCCACGACACGCTGCGGGCCAATCTGCTCTACGCGAGGCCGGAGGCCACGGACGCGGAGCTGATCGAGGCGCTCCGGGCGTCCCAGATCCTGCCGATGGTCCAGGCCCTGCCGGACGGCCTCGAGACACTCGTCGGCGACCGCGGGTATCGGCTGTCCGGTGGCGAGAAGCAGCGGATCGCGATCGCCCGGCTGCTGCTCAAGGCGCCGGACGTCGTCGTCCTTGACGAGGCCACTGCCCACCTCGATTCCGAGTCCGAGGTGGCCGTCCAGATCGCCCTCCGGACGGCGCTCACGGGCCGGACGTCGGTCGTCATCGCCCACCGGCTGTCGACCGTCCGCGAGGCGAACCAGATCCTCGTCGTCGACCAGGGTCGGATCGTCGAGCGGGGAACGCATGCGGACTTGCTGGCGGCCGGCGGTCTGTATGCGGATCTCTACCACCGCCAGTTCGAGCAGCAGGCGGCGCCGGCGCTGCCACGTCCCGAGGCGATCCCTGCTGCGAGCTAGACCGGAGAGTCGGGGCGACGGACCGGGCCGCGGGGCCAGCCGGCCGATCCGCAGCTTGATCGCGAGCGGCATACTGCCGTCATGGGCGCCAAGCTCCGATACCGGATCTGGAGAGTGTTCGGAGGCTCGGACTCTTGGGCCGACGGTCGATCCAGACAGCTGACGACGCCCTCCACCGCCGCGGGTGCGGTGTGGCTACCCGGCCGCCGACACGCCACCGGCCGGTTCCGCTCGCTGAGTTCAGGAGGGAGCGGATCCTCGCTGCCGCTCGCCTCAGAACGGCTTCGTCACCATGAGGATGATGATCACGACGATCACGCCGGTCGTCAGCCAGCTGTACCACCACGTCCGCCGGGCGATCCGGGCGTAGGCGGCGGAGGTCGGGTCGGCGGCGGCCTCCGTCCGCTGGAGCCGGACCGCCGGGGTGAAGGCGAGGATGCCGAAGGCCGCCGTGAGCAGGTAGAGGACGATCGAGGTCGCGATCCAGCCCTGGCCGAACCGATACCCGCCGGTCAGCACCATGAAGATCCCTGACAGCAGGACGACGATGTAGGCCGGGTTGGCGATCCGCTTGTCGAGCCACCGGACGCCCTCCAGCGCCCAGACGAGCCGGTCCCGGTCGCGGCCCGCCCGATCGAGCCAGAAGACCGAGGTGACGTTCGAGCCGACGGCGACGATCGCCGACAGGATGTGGACGACCTTCAGGGCGAGGAAGAGGGACACGAGTTCGGGCTCCCTGACGGTCGGAACGGCGCGGTGACCGATCCATCGTATCCCGCGGTCGGGTCGGTCGGCAGGCGCCCAAGCCACGGGTCCGCCCGATTGGGCCGGATACTGCGCGGGCGATTCTCGCAGCCGTGGAAGGCGATCGACTGGCTCCGCTTGTAGCCGTAACGCTCGGCGTCGGGCTCCGGCTCGGCGAAGCGCTCGGACTGCGCTGGTCGGACGTCGACCTCGACGCCAGCACGCTGGCCATCCCCACCGCCCTTCGCCGTACGCCCGTCGAGTTCCGCGAGGAGGGCGAGCCTATCTACCGGCTTGACGCGTCCGAAGACCGACCGCTCGAGGCGCACGATCCAGCTCTCCGCATTCGCAATCGCCGCGCTCCGCGATCAGCGCCGGGCCCAAGCAGAGATGCGACTCGCCGCCGGCCGACTGTGGCTGGATAACGATCTCGTCTTCGCTGGACCGACGGGTGGCCCGATCCCGCCGGGCAGCGTCACGCGCCGCTTCCAGGCGGGCCTCGCCGGGGCCGGCGTCGGAAGGCTGTGGTTCCACGATCTGCGCCATGCCGCGGCAACGGTCATGCTCGCCCAGGGCGTCGAGCTCCGTGTGATGCTTCTATCGGCTATGCCGTGTTTGTTGGTGGAGCGATGTCGACCTTGCTCGCGTTGGTCGTAACGGTCGTCGCGACACGCCTCCGCAACCGATGAGCGGATCGTTGATTTGCCGGCCTGCCATCCGATGAAATCAGCCGGTCGTAATGGCTGCATCGGCTCCGAGGTCCGCGACACGGGCACCACGACCGCCACCTACGATGCCGCCGTCCAGCTGAGCGGCACGACGGGGCCCGCCGGCGCGGTCAGCTACAGCTACGATCTCGACGGCCGCCAGACGGCAGCCGGCAGTCGAACCTTCGTCTGGGCCCAGCCCGATCGGCTGGCCTCGACCACGCAGGCCAACACGACGACGACCTACAGCTACGACGGCGACGGCCTGCGCACCTCGGCCGCGACCGGAGCCCAGGCCAACAAGACGACCCTCTACGACTGGGACCCCAGGAGGACCTCGGCGAGGACGACCGCTTGGTTGTGCTCCGTGTCACGCGCCCCGTACACGATCGTCAGCGACTTCGACCCGACGCGCCCAAGGAGGGCATGCAGGTCTGCGACGCGATCGGCCGCCGCCAGTTCGCGACGGTATCGGTCCCTGAACGTTTCCCAGCGCTCAGGCTGGTGGCCGAACCAGCGCCGCAGGTCCGTGCTGGGTGCCACGTCACGCGCCCATTCGTCGATCCGCAGGTCCTCGCGCGAGCGGCCGCGTGGCCAGACCCGGTCGACAAGGATCCGGTAGCCGTCATCTTCGGCTGCCGCTTCGTAGGCGCGCTTGATCCGGATGTTCATCGCCGCGGCTGGCTATGCCCCGGATCTGCGCCCATGTGGCCGAAATGCCCGCCGTCGAGCGTGGGTACGCGGCCGTGAAGGCCCTCGCGGACGACCTTCCGGCCGACCTCGGCGACGCGCGCCGTCGTGAAGCCGAACTTCTCGAAGATCGTGCCGGCGGGGGCCGACGCCCCGTAGTGATCGAGCCCGATGATCGCCCCTTCGTCGCCGACCCAACGCTCCCAACCGAGGGAGATCCCGATCTCGACGCTCACCCGCTTGCGTACCGACGGCGGCAGGACCTCGTCGCGGTAGGCCTGACTCTGAGCGTCGAAGCGCTCCCAGCACGGGAGCGAGACGACACGGGTCGGGATGCCATCGGTCTCCAGGGCCTC
>JANONZ010000526.1:0-1501 GCA_031421095.1 Thermomicrobiales bacterium | reverse complement strand
CTCGTCCACGCCGATGGCGACCATGCCGGCGTTGTTCACGAGAACGTCCAGTCGGCCGCCGTGGGCTTCGAGGACCTCCGCCACGAGCCGCGCCGGAGCGCCGTCGGCCATGAGGTCGCCGACGTGACCGGTCGCTGTGATGCCCATCGCGGCCAACTCCGCGACGCGCTCGTGGATCCGATCCGTGGTGGACGCGATCGCGATGCGTGCCCCGCCACGGCCGAGGAGCCGGGCAGCCGCGAACCCGATCCCCAGCGGACTACCCGCGCCCGTGACGAGCGACACGCGTCGGCTGAGGGAACCGCTGGGCTCGCTCTCGCGACTGGGCGACGGCATCACGCGGACCTGACCTCCGAGTCGCGTGTCGCCGTGTGGCGACCTTCGGTCAAAGGGTAGCGGTCCGGGACAAGCGCCGGCGGCGTGGAGGCCCGTGGAACCACAGGCAGGGGCGCGGCGTCTCGCGGTTGGAGCTGCCCCATCCCGGGCGGCCAGCATCATAGGTGCCCCGATGTCGCAGACCCTTCGAACCCTTGGTGCGGGCGTGCTCGGCGCGCTCATCGTCGCCGCGGCCGCGCTCTCGGTCCGGTCCGGACCCGTCGTCGGCGCCCCGTCCGACCCGTCGACGCCGCCGGCCCGTACGATCACCGTGTCGGGCACCGGCAAGGTCACCGTCGTGCCGGATGTGGCCAGAGTGAACCTCGGGGTCACCCTCACCAAGCCCACCGTGAAGGCCGCCCGGGACGGTGCTGCAACGACGATGACCGCGATCATCGCCGCGCTCAAGGCGCTCGGCATCGCCGACGCCGACATCCAGACGAGCGGCCTCAACCTCTATCCGCAGTACGCGACCGGATCTTCGACGAAGATCGTGGGCTACACCATCAGCGAGCAGGTCCAGGTCACCGTTCGGGACCTTGACAAGGCGGGCGACGTCGTCGACACGGCGACCGCCAAGGGCGCCACGAACGTCAACGGGATCTGGTTCGAGATCAGCGATCCGGCCAAGGCACAGAACGACGCACGGGCCGCGGCCGTCACCGCGGCCCGTGCGAGTGCCCAGGCACTGGCCGGCGCCGGCAGCGTGAGTTTGGGCTCTGTCGTCTCCATCGCGGATGCGACGCCTGCGTTCGTGGGCTACTACCCGTACGCCGAGGGGCGTGATACCAAAGCCGCCCTCGCGACCCCGGTCCAGCCCGGCACGCAGGACATTACCGCGACCGTCACGGTCAGCTTCGCGATCAGCTGACCATCGCTGCGGGCCGGTCGCGAAGGCCGGCCGCCGCAGCGCAGGGCCGTCGGAGCCACGGCCGCGTACCCTCTCACGATGCGTCCAGTCAGCCCGCCCGACAGACCGCCCCTGTCCTCACCGACCGCGCTTGACCACGCCGCCGAGGCACGGGCCGGGATGGCCGCCGCGATCGGGGCGGCCATCGTGTACGGCGCCGCCTACCCGGCGACCGCCGTCGCACTTCGGTCGTTCTCGCCACTCGCCGTAGCCGGG
>JANONZ010000525.1:0-2476 GCA_031421095.1 Thermomicrobiales bacterium | reverse complement strand
TGAGCTTGCCGAGCACTTCGGGTACCAGGGCTACGCGCCGCTCTCCGGGCGCGGTCTCCTTGGCGACACCGATCTTCATGGGCACCACCTGACTGAACGTGATTAGGCCGCGGGTCGGGGAGGATCCGCGGGCCGGAAGGGGTCGCGCGAAAGGATAACCGCTGCGGCGCTCGCGCGCGACGGATCGGAGGTTGCGGATGGGGGCCATCGCCGGCCGTCCAGCTTGGCACGGAGGGTCACTCCTTCGGCCGGATCCGGATGATGAGCATCGAGGCGCCGCCACCGCCCTCGCCGCCACGGCCCTCACCGTCAGCGATGACCTCGCCGTCGTGCGGGATCGTCCCGTCCCAGCGGACGTAGTCGCCCGGACCGGCTTCGATGACGTGATCGCCCTGGCGCAGCAGGAATCGACCACGCAGGACGATGTGGTGCTCGTCACCCACGTGGCTGTGGGCGCCGACGCGACCTCCCGGGCCGGCCGCGGTGACCTCGATGATCGAGACGTCGCGGGCGCCGCGCCCGTCGACATGCTCGACTCGACCGAGATCGGTGAGGGTGATCGGGCGCTCGTTCGCACGGACGACGACCGGGGCGGGCGCGTCCCCGATGAGGAACCACGCGATCGGCACGTCCAGAGCGTCGCCCAGCGAGGCGAGACATGTGAGCGATGGCGACGCCTTGTCGTTCTCGATCTGTGACAGGTACCCGACGTTCAGGCCACTGCGCTCCGCGACGGCGGCCAGGGTCAGGCCCCGTTCGGTCCGCCAGCGCTTCACCTGGGCGCCGACGGCCGGCCGGCGTCGCTCCTCGGTCGTCATGTTTGTTCTCCGACAACGCATATTGACATGGGCGAAGTCTCGGTGTACGGTAGGTTCATCAACAAAGTCTGCTTGACGACAGCCAACACGTCAAGCCACGCGGAGGATCCACTCATGGACATCGCCATCATCGGAGCCGGCAACGTCGGCCGCGCCCTTGCAACCTCATTCGAGCGCGCCGGTCACAACGTGATCATCACCTCGCGCGATCCGGAACATGCCGGGGCCGTCGCCAGCGCGACCAGCTCCCGCATTGCCACCTCCAACCTCGAGGCCGCCAGGGCCGCCGAGATCGTCGTCCTTGCGATCCCATTCTCCAGCGCCGCGGACGTCGCCACGGAGATCCGCGAAGCCGTCGCCGGCAAGCCGGTCATCGACGCCACCAACCGCATGTCCTTCGGCCCGACCGGTCCGGTCCTGGACGCGGGTGAGTCGAATGCGGAGCAGCTGGCGGCCTGGTTGCCCGAGGCCTCCGTGATCAAGGCATTCAACACGTTGTTTGCCTCCAATCAGTCCGCCCCGATCGCGGACGGGATCCAGCTCGACGGCTTCGTGGCCGGCGACGACGTTTCAGCCAAGGCCAGGATCCTCGAACTCGTGCAGTCCATCGGTCTGCACCCGGTCGATGTCGGGCCGCTCAGCCGGGCCCAGCAGCTTGAGCAGCTTGCCTTCCTGAACATCGCCCTGAACATCACGAGCGGTGGCGCCTGGCAGAGCGGTTGGAAGCTGGTCGGCGCACCGGCCCCGGCCCTCGTCGCAGCGTAGCCCGGGAGCCAGCCGCCATGGAGCACGATATCCCGATGAGCATCCCGGTCGCGCGCCTCAACCACGCTGTCCTGTTCGTTCGAGACGCCTCGAGCGCCGCGGACTTCTACGGACGGGTGTTCGGGTTCGAAGTGGTCGCCAACGAGATGGACGGCAAGGCCGTCTTCATGCGCGCGGCTGGTGGCGAGAACCACCACGACCTGGGTCTCTTCTCCGTCGGGCCCCAGGCCCTGCGTGCGCCGCGAGGCTCGGTCGGGCTCTACCACCTGGCCTGGGAGGTCCCGACGATCGAGGATCTGGCCGATGCTTCCCGGGTCCTGTCCGAGGCCGGCGCCCTGGGTGGCGCGTCCGACCACGGCGTGTCGAAGTCGCTCTACGGGTCAGACCCGGACGGCAATGAATTCGAGATCATGTGGCGCGTCCCGCGCGAGGCGTGGGGCGACTACGAGGAGCACGGCGCGATCATGCCGCTCGACATCGACGCCGAACTGCGTCGCTGGGGCGCGGCGCGCGCCTGACCTGCGCGGCGCGCGCCTGACCTGCGCGGCGCGTGATCATGCCAGCCTCGCCCGCCGCCGGCGCCTTCCGACGACGCCGCTGGCGACGGCCATCCCGGCCACGATCAGGGACCCCCCGACGACCCCGGCCGGCGACAGCCGGTCCCCCAGAACGATGGCGGCGATGATCGCCGACGCGACCGGCGTCAGGAGGAGGGCCGCCGAGGTTCGAGCCGCCGGGATCCTTCGGACTGAGGCCATGAGCAGGAGGTTGCCCGTCATGCTTGAACCGAAGGCGATGGTCAGCAGGGCGATGACGGCAGCCGGGTCGGCGACGGCCGGGACGACTCGCCCTGGATCGGCGATGGTTGCCGCCACGAGCAGGACCGGCCCGCG
>JANONZ010000524.1:0-1503 GCA_031421095.1 Thermomicrobiales bacterium | reverse complement strand
TCTTGGCGAGGGCGAGCTGGAGTTGATCGAGGCCCATCTGCAAGCCGGCTCACCGGCGATCGGCCGGGCGCCGAAGGACCTGACCATCCCCGACGGCTGTTCCCTGTTCGCGGTCATCCGCGGCGGAGTGGCGACGCCACTTCATCCCGATACGGTGATGCTCGAGGGCGACAAGGTCATCGCCATCGGCCGCCAGGAGTGCGAGGGGCTCCTCCACGACCAGCTCATCGGCGGTCAGGAAGGGACATCCACCGGGGGTTGAGCGTGTTCCGGTCATGACCCCAGGGCTGGTCGGGCCGGTGGTCGGGCCGGTGGTCGGGCCGGCCGGTCGGGCCGGTCGGTGGGTGAGCCAGCCCAGAGAGTCCGACGGCTGCGTTTCCGACGGGCGTGTCCTCGCAACTTCCCATATCCGCAACCACAGACTGTTAGGCATCGGATCCGGCCTTGCAGCGCAGGTTGCGACCGCGGGCGGAGCGTGGATCTGCCGCCATGACGCGTCCCGCCGGATCCCGTCGGCTCGGATCGCTCCCTACCAGGTTCTGGAGCGGTTTGACCAAAGGCTTATCCGCCAGATGTCGCCGTGCAGATCCTTAGGCGGACGGAACGGCCCTGACGGGCGTCCGCGCCAGTGTCGCCAAGCGTGGAGCGGCCGGCACGATGCCACCAAACCGCCTCGATCAGACTGTCTGGCCGTCAGAACCCCGCCCAATGCTCCAGCCACGTGCATTTGGCGGACAACCGCGCGGGACGACGTGGACAACCGCGCGCGCGACGACGTGGGCGCAGCTGCGCGCGGGACGACGCGGACGCAGCTGTGCGCGGCGATGGCCGCCGCCAACGCCGCCGGAACGCGACGATGGCCGCTGATCTCCACATTCGCGAGGACGGCGTCCGGGCCCGTCTCAATGGTCAAGGAACCGCAACACTCTTGACAACGCAATTGTCAAGCTTCTAGCATACGGACGTTCCCACCGAGGTCTCAGGGCCTCGTCAGACCGTCATCCCCAAGGACGTGTACGACATATGATCGTGCGCCGCAGATCGCTCCATGGCCAGAGCATCAGTACCCGTCACCAGGCGGGCGCCTGAGCCCGTGGCCTCCATCCAGCCGGAGCGCGATCCCGAGCGTCCCGTCTACGTCATCAGCGTGGCCGCGACCCTCGTGAGTGCGCATCCGCGGACCCTTCGCATCTACGAGGAGGAGGGTCTGCTCTGTCCGGCCCGGACGCCGTCCAATATCCGTCTCTATAGCGAGAACGACATCCGCCGGATCACCTGGATCCGGCACCTCACCCGGGAGCGCGGCGTGAATCTCGCCGGCATCCGGATCCTGTTCGAACTCGAGGAGCGCCTCGGCGCTCGCATCCTCGAAGTCCTCTATGCCGAAGGGACCGACAAGGCCGAGGCGACAGAAGCCTCAGCCACGGACCCGATCGTGCAACCGCAGACCTAGGAGAACCTCATGGCAAAGCGACCGTCCACCCCGGTCGACAAGCAGCCCAC
>JANONZ010000523.1:0-1891 GCA_031421095.1 Thermomicrobiales bacterium | reverse complement strand
TGGTGGCTGGTCGGTCGCGGTTGGCGCGGAACGGACGAGTCGGCGTCCGCCGACCGACGTTCGGCGATCCGTGCGTTCTACATGTTGCTCATCGCGACCGCCTCCTTCGGCGTCGCGATGAACGCGGCTCTGCAGCTGCTCGACCGCGGGTTCCGCGCGATTCTTGGCGTGGACGACGGTGGTGGGCCGGGGGCGGGCGATATGGTCGCGATGCTGGTCGTCGCGGCACCGGTGTGGCGGTTCCACATGACGCGGCGCAACGCCGACCTGCGCCACGACCGGCTCCGTGGTGCGGCCGCCTGGCTGACCCGACTACATCGCTACGGCTGGACCGTGATCGGCCTGATGACCCTGCTGTTCGGGGCGAGCGGGCTGATCGCCACGCTGTCGTCCGCTCTCATAAGGCTGCCTGATTTCGGTGGCAGCCAGGACTGGTGGCGCGGCCCGCTCGCCTGGTCCCTGGCCGCGATCTTCACCGGTCTCGGCGTCTGGCGGCTGTACGTGGAGGACGCACGGCGCGCCATCCGTGACGCGGCGGTGATCGGTGAGGACGACCGCTCGACCGCCCTACGGGCCACATCCTTCGGGGCCGTTCTGCTGGTTGCGCTGATCATTGCCGGACTGACCATCGCCAGCTCCATCACCGAGCTCGGGCGCAGGCTCATCGGGGTCGCCGACGAAGTCGATTCCGCGACCTTCCTCGAATCGGTGGTGGGGCCCGTCCTCGTCGCCGTCCCGTTCATGCTGGCGGGCTGGTTGCACTGGCGTGTCATGCGCGATGAGGCCGCGCAGCTCGGTGATGCACAGCGGGCCGCGGCCGAGCGACTGCGACTCCACCTGGCGGCTTTCGTCGGCCTCGTCTTCCTGACCGTCGGAGTGGCGCGTCTGGGTGGCGTGCTCCTCGAACAGGTCCTGGGCCCGGTCGGTGCGGACGGCTTCTTCCTCGGGGAACTGGTCTGGTCCGTCGCGCAGATCGTCGTGGGTGCCGTGTTGTGGCTTCCGGCCTGGTCGGTCATCCTGCGTCGGCGGGCGGCAGCGCCCGTGGCCGAGGGGCTCGCGACGAGCGCACGCGCCTACCTGTTGCTGGTCGTGGCCGGCGGCCTCATCGCCGGCGTCCCAAGCACGGTGTTCGTGCTGTTCCGGTTCATCGATTCGCTGCTTGGCGGGCAGTCGACAGTCTTCGGGTCCGACCTCGCCATCCCCATCGCCATCGTGGTGGTGGCTGCCGTCGGGGCCGCCTACCACGGTCGGCTCGTCGTGTTCGACCTGCGCCTGGCGGCGGCCGAGCAGCCGACAGCGGTCGCCGCGACGGCCGAAGGTCCGGCGATGGAGGCGCCGACGGCCGTCGCCTCTCCGGCGACCCTGACGCTCGTGTTGCGAGGACAGGGCGGGGACGACCTGGAGGCCGTGGCGGTGAGCCTTCGCGCGCACCTGCCGCCGGGCGTCGTCCTCGAGGCCGTTTGACGGACGGCGCTCGTTCGCCGAGCTCTGCCAGCCAGGTCTGGGCAGTTCGACTCCTCGACACCGCGGCCCGGACGTCGGCATCTCGGGTGGTTGCTACCGGTCCTCGATGACTGGCAACGTGAATTCGAACGCCGAGCCACCACCCGGACGCTCTCGCGCCGCGATCGTGCCACCGTGGGCCTCGACCAGACGGCGACAGACGGTCAGGCCGACGCCGATTCCCTTGACCTTCGCGGTTGCGGCCGACCGGTGGAACAGCTGGAAGATCGTCTCGTGCTCGCCGTCCGGGATGCCAGGGCCCCGATCCAGGATCCTCACCCGTACCGCGTCGGCGTTACCCTCGACAGACACGTCGATCGGGCGGTCGGCCGGGCCGTACTTGACGGCGTTGTTGATGAGATCGTCGACCAAGCCCAAGGGCCGGGAG
>JANONZ010000522.1:0-1637 GCA_031421095.1 Thermomicrobiales bacterium | reverse complement strand
TACGACTTCGTCATCGTGGGCGGCGGTTCGGCCGGCAGCGCCCTGGCGAATCGCCTGTCGGCAGATCCCGGCACGCGCGTGCTCGTCCTGGAGGCCGGCCGTCCCGACTACCGGATCGACCCGTTCATCCACATGCCGGCTGCCCTCACATTCCCGATCGGCAGTCGGTTCTACGACTGGCAGTACGAGTCTGAGCCGGAGCCGTTCATGAACGGTCGGCGCATCTACCACGCGCGCGGCAAGGTCCTCGGCGGCTCGTCGAGCATCAACGGCCAGATCTTCCAGCGCGGCAACCCGCTCGACTACGAACGCTGGGCGTCCGATCCCGGGATGGAGACGTGGGACCATGCCCACTGCCTGCCGTACTTCAAGAAGATGGAGACGTGCCTCGCGGCGGCCGCCGACGATCCGTTTCGCGGCCATGACGGCCCGATGGTCCTGGAGCGTGGCCCGGCGACGAACCCGCTGTTCACAGCGTTCTTCGCCGCCTGTCAGGAAGCCGGCTACCACCTGACCGACGACGTCAACGGGTACCGCCAGGAGGGGTTCGCGCCGTTCGACCGGAACATCCACCGGGGTCGCCGCCTCTCCGCGGCGCGGGCCTACCTCCACCCGGTGATGGGGCGGAAGAACCTGAAGGTCCGGACGCGGACCTTCGTGACCCGGGTCGTGTTCGATGGCCGTCGCGCCGTGGCGGTCGAGATCGAGCGGCGGGGAGGCGGGACGGAGCGGATCGAGGCCGGCGAGGTCATCCTGGCGGGCGGCGCGATCAACTCGCCCCAGCTCCTCCAGCTGTCCGGTGTCGGGCGAGCGGAGGATCTTCGGGCGCTCGAGATCCCCGTCGTGGCCGACCTGCCCGGTGTCGGCGACCATCTCCAGGACCACCTCGAGGTGTACATCCAGTACAGGTCGCTCCAGCCGGTCTCGATGCAGCCGTCCGCGACGCAGACGTGGCGCCGTCCGTTCATCGGGGCGCAATGGCTGTTCTTCCGGAGCGGGCCCGGCGCGACGAACCATTTCGAGGGCGGCGGGTTCGCTCGGAGCAACGACGCGGTCGCTTACCCGAACCTGATGTTCCACTTCCTGCCGCTCGCCATCCGCTACGACGGCAGCTCGGGCGCAGCCGGTCACGGGTACCAGATCCACGTCGGTCCGATGTATTCCGACGCGCGTGGCTCCGTCACGCTCAAGACGGCGGACCCCCACGACCACCCGGCCCTGCGTTTCAACTACCTCTCGACGGAGCAGGATCGGCGCGAGTGGGTGGAGGCCGTTCGGGTCGCCCGGCACATCCTCGACCAGCCGGCGATGGTGCCCTACAACGGCGGCGAGACCTCGCCGGGCACGGCAGTCACGACCGATGACGAGATCCGCGAGTGGGTCGCCCGAGACGCGGAGACCGCCCTCCACCCGTCATGCACGGCGCGGATGGGTATAGACGGTCGTTCCGTCCTGGATCCGCTGACGATGCGCGTCCACGGGCTGGAGGGCGTGCGCGTGGTGGATGCCTCAGCGATGCCGTACGTCACGAACGGCAACATCTACGCCCCGGTCATGATGCTGGCTGAGAAGGCCGCCGATCTGATCCTCGGCAACACGCCATTGCCGCCGGAACACGTCCCGTTCTACCGACACCA
>JANONZ010000521.1:0-3904 GCA_031421095.1 Thermomicrobiales bacterium | reverse complement strand
GGCGCGACCGCGGCTGGCGGCCCGTCCTCGTCGTCCTCGACATGACTGAACCCGAGCCGATCGACGAACCGACCCAGGATGCCCGGCGCCCACCAGTTCCAGCGACCCATCAGCCGCATCGTGGCGGGCACCAGCAGGACGCGGACGATCGTCGCATCGACGAGGACGGCGATGGCCATCCCGACGCCGATGCTCTTGATCGTGATGACTTCGGCGAGGGCGAACGCGGCGAAGACGGCGACCATGATCAGGGCGGCGCCGGTGATGACCCCGGCCGTCCTGGCGAGGCCCTCGGCCACCGACGCGGTGTTGTCGCCCGTCCGCCGGTAGGCCTCCTGGATGCGCGAGAGCAGGAGGACCTCGTAGTCCATCGACAGGCCGAAGATGACACTGAACATGATGATCGGGTTGCCCGCGATGGTGTACCCGAGCGGCTGGAAGGCGAGGAGGCCCGACAGGTGGCCCTCCTGGAAGATCCAGACCATCGCCCCGAAGCTTGCGGTGATGGACAGGAGAGTCATGATCACGGCCTTGAGCGGGAGGACGACCGACCCGAACAGCAGGAACAGGATCGCGCCGCTGGCGATGAGCGTCAGGGCCACCGCGTACGGAGCGCGCTCCGCCTGCGATGCCAGGAAGTCGTGGCCGATCGCGGCGCTGCCGCCCACCTGGCTCGTGGTGCCGGGACCGGCCGGGATCGCCCGGATCTCCGGCACCAGGTTGGTGGCGGCCGGTTGGGACGGCGGAAGGGGACTGATGGCATCCAGCCGGACCGTGGAACCGCGGATGTACTGCGCCGCCAGGGCATCGAGGCCCGGCGGCCGCTGACCGGCCGGCAGCGCGTAGAGCGCCGCCACCTGCACCGGCGTGAGGACGGCCCCGCTCGCAGGGTCCTTGATCGTGAACGGGCCCTCCACCCGGTTGATGCCGTTGCGGGCCGCGACCTTCGCCGCGTAGTCCGAAAGGGCCGCGATGTTCGCAGCCGAGGTCGGCGAGCCCGTGACGTCCGCCAGGATGATGACGGGCGTGGTCTCGCCGGGCGCGAACTCGGTCTGCAGCGCGACGTATGCGTCGCGGCTCTCGACGCCGGCTGGGTAGATCTCGGCGCCCGGCACGCCCTGCTGCAGGCCCAGGAACGGGCTCCCGACGAGCACCAGGAAGGCGAGGGTCGGCACGAGGACCGCGATCGGCCGGCGCATGACCGCGCGGGCGACACGCTCCCAGCGGGCCGTGCGGATCGGCTCCGCCCCATCGGCGATCGGCCGGACCCGCCGACGCAGGCCACTGATCGACAGTGCGTTGACCCGATGGCCCAGCATCCCCAGCATGGCTGGCAGGAAGGTCAGCGCGAAGACGACCGAGGACAGGACGACGAGCGCCCCGGCGATGCCGATGGACCGGATCGCCGGCGCCTCGAAGAGCAGGAGGCCGGACAGGCCGATGGCCACGGCCACGCCGCTGAAGGCTACGGCCTTGCCCGCAGTGGCCACCGCACGCTCAACGGCGTCGCCGACCGATCGGCCGCGTCGCAGTTCCTCGCGGAAGCGGCTGACGATGAACAGCGAGTAATCGATGGCCAGGGCGAGCCCAAGCATCGTCGCGATGTTCAGGACGAAGATGCTCATCTCCACCTGCTGGGCGACGATGTAGATCAGGGCCAGGCTGGTGGGGATGGCCAGCCCGGCCACGAGGAGCGGCAAGCCAGCCGCGATCAGCGAGGCGAAGACGAAGATCAGGACCAGCGCGGCGATGGGCAGCGAGACCACCTCGGCCTTGAGGAGGTCCTTCTCGGACTGCGCGGCCGCGTCCGTGGTGATGGGGCCGTAGCCGGTCAGCTTGTACGTGTAGCCCGCCGGCGGGACGATCGCGGCGCGGATGTCGGCGACCGCTGTGACCGAGGCTTCATCGGTCATATCCAGCTGGATGACGCTGTAGGCGGCGTCGCCCGCCGTGCTGATGAAGCGCAGATCGCCCGTCTCGGCGTAGCCGACGATGCCCGTCACGCGCCGATCGGTGGCGAGAGGGGTCAGCGCGGTGGAGATGGCCGCCTGGAACTTCGGCGAGGTCGCCTTCGCACCGGGGTCGGTCGCGTGGAAGACCGCGATGACCGAACTCTTGCCGGCTCCGAACTCGGTATCGAGGCGCGCCGAGACGGCCGCGGATTCGGAATTGACATCAAGCCAACCGCCCGCACTCAGAGCGGACGATGTCTGGGTCGCAAGAGCCGCCCCTGCCAGGGCGACGACGATGGCGAGGAGGACGACGGGACGTCGGAAGCGATAGACGATCGCTCCCCAGCGGGTGAACATCGGATGCCTCTCATGACGGGACGGTCCGGCGAACGGTAGAGGAATATCGATCCGTATGGGCCGGCCGCGCGGAGGCGGTCGCGACGGCGTAGCATCGCTGGCCATGGCCCATATCCAGACCGTCCTCGGACCCATCGAACCGGCCGCTCTCGGGTTCACCCTGCCGCACGAGCATACCCAGATCGCTCTCTGGCACATCCAGGACCGCTGGGATTACTGGCAGTTGACGCGCGACGAGCCGGTCATCCTCGACGAGCTGGCCCGCTTCAGGGTCGCGGGCGGGAGCGGGCTCGTGGATCTGACGCTTGACGGCGTCGGGCGCGATCCGCGTTGGCTGGAGAGCCTGGCGCGTGCCAGCGGCCTGCACATCGTGATGGGTTGTGGCTGGTATCGGACCGCGTACTACCCGCCGGAGGCGCTCATCGACCGCCGGAGTGTCGACGACCTGGCCGACGAGCTGGTCCGGGAACTCGTGGATGGAGTGGGGGAGAGCGGCATCCGGCCCGGCATCATCGGCGAGATCGGGACGGACAAGCCGTGGCTCTCCCCGGCCGAGGAACGGGTGCATCGGGCGGCCGCGCGGGCGTCCCGTCGGACAGGTGCGGCCATCACGACCCACGCGGTCCTGTCCGACGTCGGCCTCGCCCAGTTGCGGATCTTCGAGGACGAGGGCGTGGATCCCGGGCGCGTCATCATCGGCCACGCCGATTCGTATCCGGTCCTGGACCACTACCTCGAGATCATCGAGCGAGGCGCCAATCTCGAGTTCGATTTCCTGGGGATGGGCTTCACTCCGACGGAGCGCCTGGGCGAGGGCCGGATCGTGGAGCTGTTGTGCGAGCTGCTGGCCCGCGGGCACGCCGATCGGCTCCTGCTCAGCCAGGACGTCTGCCACGACTCCCAGTTGACCCGTTACGAGGGCAACGGCTACGTCTATCTGATGACGACGTTCCTGCCTCGCCTGCGCGCCGCCGGCGTGTCCGACGCCGACATCGAGACGATGACGGTCACCAACCCGCGGCGGCTCCTCACGATCCAGTAGGACCCGCTGGCAGGAGGCGGCCGCGACGACCACGGCCCGGGGCATGCGGCCAAGGGCAAGATCGGTCAGGCCTCGAGCGTCGCCTCCACGCTCAGCGCAACGTTGCCCGCCAGGGCGACGCTGATCGGACACGCATCGCGCGTCGCCGCTGCCACAGCCTGGAAGTCTGCCTCGGAGATGCCCGGCACCCGTGCGCGCACCGTCAGGGCGCTCGAAACCACGCGCCAGCCGGCCTCCACCTTGTCGAACGTCACGTCGGCCGACACGTCAAGTCGCTCGGGCGGCGTCCCGGCGCGGCCGAGAGCACCCGCGAAGGCCATCGCGAAACACGCCGCATGGGCGCCGGCCAGCAACTCCTCCGGGCTCGTCTTGCCGTCAGGGGACTCGGTCCGGGCGGCCCACGAGACGGGCAGGTCGGCGAACGTGCCGGACGAGACGGCGGAGACCGTCCCGGTGCCGGTCGCGAGAGGGCCGGACCAGGTGGTTTCGGCTCGGCGGATGGCAGCCATGCGTCACTCCTTCAGGTGGGCGGGGGCAACCATCGTCCCATAGG
>JANONZ010000520.1:0-1603 GCA_031421095.1 Thermomicrobiales bacterium | reverse complement strand
ACCCGAACCGGAGATAGACCGTCGGTCGTTCGTTCGCAGGCTGTCCGGCGACGCGGCTGGGATGGTCGGGCGCCTCCACGGCCTCTCGCAGATCATCGCCGGATCGGCAGCGGCGGCCGTCCTGGCTGTCGGGGACGACCTCGAGGCGATCCGCGCGCGCGAGCGCGCCGCGGACCTGGAGGCGGCGGAGCCACCGGACTCGCCGGTCGCGGCCGCCGAGCCGGTCGCGGCCTTGGGACCGGTCGTGGCCGCCGAGCCGACGGACGAGCACGCGGTTCGATTCGAGCCGACGCCGGAGGAGGCGGCCATCCTCTCCGGTGCCCGCGAAGCCGTCGTCGCGGTCAACGACGGCGGAAACGGCGCGCACGTCACGTTTGTTTCCACCCACTGGGATGGCGAAACGATCCGGTTCGGCGCCCTCGGCTGGGCGCGCCGGTCGACGCTGCTCCGGGCGGACGGGCGTGTGACCCTGCTCGTCGTTGCGGATAACGGTCGGTACCTGAGCGTGCGAGGCCGGGCGTCGCTGCTCGAGGGCGCCGTCGCTCGCGAGGCGATGCGACCACTCCTCGACGTCGACGGTCGGGACTGGGATGAGCTGGTCGCGGAAGATCCCGATCGGGTCGTGGTCATCGTGGAGCCTCATCAGATCCTGTGGGTCGAACGGTGACCGAGGACTCGCACATCGCCCACGGACGCGCTCCCGGCGGGCACCGGGCGATGCTGCCTGGAACGACCTGGAGGAACGCATGACCTGGCGGAACGCCCTGGAGCTCGCCCCCGATCGATCGGTGCGCAGCGGCTCGAAGCGATCACTGGCGGCGGCCATCGGGCGTGGCGCCGACCTGCGCGTGTACACCGAATTCCTGTTCGAGGAGCACATCGTGCCGGGCGGGACCGACGACGAGCGATTGCGCGGCCCGATCCGGGAGGTCATCGACTTTCGCGAGACGATCCTCGTCGACGGGCGCCATGTCGGCGGGATCACCACACAGCGGCAACCGCTGGAGCCTCCGTTCGGGTTCAACGGGACCGATCCGAAGATGTCGTTCTTCATGTACACGGGCGACGGAGACCAGGCGCTCGCGAACCTGATCCTCGGCGCGCACGATGAGTCGGTGGCAGCCGGTCTCCGATCCGTCGAGCCAACGCCAGCCGACATGCCGAAACTCAGCCCACAGGAATACTTCGACGTCGGGACGACTGGTCCATCGCGGAACTTCGTGTACGACATGGAGGTGTACCGCTACTTCGTCCGCGACGATTGGGACGAAGTCCTCGCCCACGATGCCGACGGCGTGGTGACCGGCGGTTCGTTCGATGCCCTGGAGGCGGCGCAGATCGGTGGCCGCGAGATCAAAGTCGGGATCCGCGACCTGGCGGCGGACCTCGCCGTCGGTTCGGACGAGGGTAACGGCGCTCCGGCCGTGCCCCACGAGGTCTTCACGCCGGTCGGATCGGGATTCCTGCACGTCCGGGCGCGGCTGTACAACACGCTGACCCACCCGGTCGTCCGGGTCGCGGCAGCGGATCCGCTGCGCTATCGATCCGGGAATTGGGACGTGGCATGGGTCCACCTTCGGACTGATGGGCTGGCGCGCGTTCG
>JANONZ010000519.1:0-2116 GCA_031421095.1 Thermomicrobiales bacterium | reverse complement strand
GCGGCCGCGCATAACCCCAGCTTCATCCTGCTCGCCGGGATCGCAGGCCTCCTCGCCGGGGCGTTCAGCATGTTTGCCGGCGAGTACATCTCCATGCAGAGCCAGCGCGAGCTGTTCGAGCGGCAGATCGCCCTGGAGCGGGCTGAGATGGAGGCGATGCCGGACGAGGAGGAGGCCGAGCTTGCCGCCTCGTTTCGGGCGAAGGGATTCGCGCCGGACGAAGCCGCGAGGATCGCCGCCAGGATCTTCGAGGACCCGGAGACTGCGCTGAACATGCTCGTGCGTGAGGAGCTGGGCCTCGATCCCGATCAACTCGGTTCGCCGTGGGGGGCAGCGGCCGGCTCGTTCGTGGCCTTCGGCACCGGCGCGGCGATCCCCGTCCTCCCGTACCTGTTTGGTGGCGGGACGGCGATCCTGCTGACCAGCCTGGTACTCAGCCTCATCGCGCTCTTCGCAGTCGGGGCGGCGGTCAGTCTGCTGACCGGCCGGAGCCTCCTCTTTTCCGGCTTGCGTCAGCTCGGGATCGGCCTGGGCGCGGCCCTCGTGACGTTCCTCATCGGCACGTTGATCGGCGTCAACACGACGATCTGACCGACCGATGGTGACCGTGGCCATGAATCGGATGAGGCCCCGTGTCCGGGGCCTCATCGGGGTAGGCTATCCACCTGTCTGGACCAGGTTCAGCGGTTGCCGAACCTGAGCAGGAACAGGGCTTCGTCCTGGGGGATGTGCCCCGGACGTTGCTGATCCTCGGTGCCCAGCGCGAAGCTGATCAACGAAAACAGCGCCAGGAGCCCGAACACAGTCGCGATGACCATGGCGTCTTCCTCCGCTGCGCGGCTGCCGTGGGTCCCAAGGGACCCGATCGCGGATCGACCGGCCGACAACCGAAGCCGTAGACACCTATCATAGCCTAACGAAGCGAGAGCGTCAATGCTGATGTGCCTAATGGATGGTGGCTAGTGGCTCAACGACCCACGCTGGACCGCATCGACGCCCGGCTCGTGGAGCTGCTCCAGGCCGACGGGCGTCGCCCGTACGCTGAGCTCGGCACCGAGGTGGGCATCAGCGGTCCGTCGGCGCACGAGCGAGTCAAGAAGCTCGAAGCGCGCGGTGTCATCAGTGGCTACGGCGCGGTCGTCAATCCCGAGGCGCTCGGCTACGGCGTGCTCGCGTTCACCTGGCTCACCCAGGCGCCCGGCACCGCCGGCAGTGATCTGACCGCAGCCTTCGCCGAGATCGCCGAGATCGAGGAGTGCCACCATATCGCGGGCGAGGCAGACTATCTGCTCAAGATCCGGGCGCGAGACACGCGCGACCTCGAGCGGATCATCCAGCGGCTGCAGACGACGGCGCACGTCTTCAACACGGAGACCGATGTCGTGTTCTCGAGCGCCTTCGAACATCGGCCACTCCGCGTGGCCCGAACCTCGGCTGAAACCGATGAGCCCGGCGAGGCGTAACCCGTGACGAGCGGCCGAGATGCCCCGATCGATGACGCCGCCATCGTGCGGGAGCTGGTGACCGGTTCGGAACCGGCTCTCGAGTTCGTCTATGACCGATACGGTGCGGCGATATTCGCGGCGTCGTATCGCCTGACATCTGATCGAGGGATCGCCGAAGAAGTCGTGCAGGAGACATTCTTGGCCCTGTGGAACCGGGCCGAACTGTTCGATCCCGCAGCGGGCTCGCTGCCGGCGTGGCTGCACGCCATCGCCCGGAACCGCTCTATCGACCGCCTCCGGGCCGCTGGCCGCCGCCCAGCTCTGGTGGCCCTCTCCTCCGCCGCTGGATCCGACGAGGATCCGACCCAGGCACTGGAGCGGCTGGTCGCAGGCGGATCCGTCGTCGCCGCGGCGGCACCGGCGCCGAGCCCTGAGGACGCCGCTGCCGCAGCCGACAGCCACGACATGATCAGGAGGGCGATCGCCATGATGCCCGACGTTGAACGGACGGTCATCCTGTTGGCCTACCAGGAAGAGCTATCGCAAACGGAGATCGCCGAACGGCTCGGCTGGCCGCTCGGCACGGTCAAGACCCGGACCCGACGGGCACTCGGGCGGCTGCGCGAAGTCCTCGGCCCGGAATTCCGGCCGGGTGCCGGATCCGGCACCGA
>JANONZ010000518.1:0-4691 GCA_031421095.1 Thermomicrobiales bacterium | reverse complement strand
CGGCCAGCGTGGGCCTCGATGAACTTCTCGCTGCTGACGAACATGCCGCCCGAGCCGCAGCACGGGTCGTAGACGCGGCCCCGATACGGCGCGAGCATCTCGACCAGGATCCGGACGACGTGCGAGGGCGTGTAGAACTGGCCGCCCTTCTTGCCCTCGGCGCTGGCGAACTGGGCGAGGAAGTACTCGTAGACGCGGCCGAGCGTGTCTTTGGCCCGGTCGGCGGGGGCCCCGAGCGCGATGTCGCTGACGAGGTTGATGAGCTGACCGAGGCGCGCCTTGTCGAGGCCTGGCCTCGCGTAGTCCTTGGGCAGCACGCCCTTGAGGGTCGGGTTGTCGCGCTCGATGGCGGTCATCGCATCGTCGACGAGCGTGCCGATCGTGGGCTGGGGCGCGCTGGCCCGCAGGTGCGACCAGCGAGCTTCCCTGGGCACCCAGAAGATGCTCGCGGCCCGGTACTCGTCGGCGTCCTCGGGGTCGGCGCCCGCGGCCCGGTCGGCCTCGAGCTCGGCGTGCTTGGCCTCGAAGGCGTCGCTGATGTACTTGAGGAAGATCAGGCCCAGGACGACGTGCTTGTACTCGGCCGCGTCCATGTTGTTGCGCAGGGCGTCGGCGGTCTGCCAGAGCTTCGCCTCGAAGCCGAGGTCACCGCCTCCCGTCTTCGCCCGACGCGTCGTGCCTCGTTCTGCCACGTGCCCCCGCTCTGTCCTGCCTGAGGAGCCCGAGTCTAGCCCACCGGCGCGGGTCAAACCGTGAGGTAAGTCTTCGCGCCCATGCTGCTCCGGATGGCGGACATGGATATTGGCCTAGTCGACGAAGAATGTGCGTCAGCGGTGCGTCGTGGCACGTCGAGCGACCGCCAGCTACCCAGACCTGGCGTACACTCCCGTCTCGGGCTGCGGCCTCAGCCCCCAGTAGTCAGGATCGGGGTCGTCTCGCCAGCCGACTCGTCCGGGACGAGGATCGAGAAGCGCGCGAAGACCGCCTCCCGGACAGGGTAGTCGAGGCAGTCCCGGTTCGTTCGCCATGTGACGTCGCCGGCGAGGAGATCGGCGAAACCGGCGGCGATCTCGCGCAGAAGCATCGGGTCAGGGGCGTAGCGGAGGAAGTGCGGGACGTAGACGACGCGCACGTCGTCGGCAAGGTCGGCGAGCCGCTCGGTCGAGGCCGCGAAAGCCGCAACGTCCGAGTCGGGCAGCTGGGCGTAGATGGGCCCGGTATTGATCGTGTCGCCGCCGAACAGAATCCCATGGGCCTCGTCGAGGAGGCTGATGGAGTCAGGGGTGTGGCCAGGCGTGTGGAGGACGCGGAGCGACCGTCCGCCGAGATCGAGGATGTCGCCGTCGCGCAGGAGACGGGTCGGGACCGTGGGAACCGCCCGCCACGAGTCGGGATCGAAGTGGGCTGGCAGCGGCCGCGGCGTCGTCTCGTCGCCAAGGAAGTGGAAGAAGCGGTCATCGAGGTCGGCGTACACCGCAAAACCCTCGAGCATTCGGCGGGTGTAGGCGACGTATCGCTCGAAGACCTCGTCGGGGACCGGCTGGCCGAGTGGCAATGCGCCGGCCTCGTGAATCGCGATGCGCTCGAACCAGCGGTTACCGCCGGAATGGTCGAAATGGTAGTGAGTGTTCACGACGAGGACGTCGAGATCGGTCAGCGACTCCACGACCCGCCGAATGTTCCCGATGCCCAGCCCGGTGTCGATGAGGACCGCGCGGTCGGAGCCGGCCACGAGGAACGAGTTCACATGGGCAGGCTCGGCGACAATGTGAACACCGTGCTCCAGCTCGCGGACCACGAACCAGCGGTCATCGGCGCCGCCACCTTGTGTCCCGGCCACCGCCGGCTCAGACACCGTTCTTCTGGGAGGCGAGATCGACTGGCGTCGCCGTCCGGCGGGCGAGGATGACGTAGAGGATCCCCGCGACGAGGAAGCCGGCCGCGATCGAGATGTCGCCGCCCCCAATGAGCGGGACGAGCGGCCCCACGTAGATCGGCGCGTTCGCGAAGAGCGCTGCCGCGACGATCCCCGCGCCGAACGCGACGAGAGCTGGCCAGTTCCAACCGTCCCGATACCAGTAGCGTCCGCCGCCTCGGCGATGGAGCGCGGCCGGCTCGTACGTGTTGCGTCGGAGCCAGATGTCGGCGAGGTAGATACCGATCCAGGGCGCCATCCAGATGATCATCAGCGAGAGGAACTGGATGAACGAGCTCGTGAAATCGAACACGAACACCGCGTAGACGGACGCGATCCCGGCGAGCACGCCGTCGATCAGAACGGCCTTGTGGCGCGGCAGCCGGACACCGAGCGCCTGGAGGTTGAGGCCCGACGAGTAGGTGTTCAGGAAGTTGTTCGTGATCGTCCCGCCGACGATGACGAGCAGGTACGGGACCAGGAACCAAGCGGGGAGCAAGTTCCGCAGGCCGGCGACCGGGTCGGACATGTCTGTTGCGGTCGCCGAGGCGACCCCGACGAGGCCGATAAGGACGGACGGGATCGCCGACCCGAGGGCGGTGTTCAACGCAATCGAGCGCGCCGACGTCGACGGCGACAAGTAGCGCGAGTAGTCGGCCGGGTAGTTGACCCATGAGATCGGGCTGGCCGCGATGATCGTCACCGCGAGCAGCCAGGTCGCCAGCGTCGAGGGGGCCGCCAGCTCACCACCGGCGAACGACAGGTTGACCTGCGGCAGGACCAGGATGGCCATGATCAGCGTGCCGACACCCAGCAGGATCGAAAGGATCCGGTTCATCGCGAGGATCGTGGCGTGGCCCCAGATCGACACCGTGAACGTGGCGACCATGACGATGATGAGGGCGGCCGCACGGGTCACGTTGCCCTCCGGCAGGCCGATGATGACCGCGACCTCGGAGAGGGCGAGGGTCCCGATGACGACCATCACCGCCTCCCAGCCGACGACCGTGATCCAGGAGAGGAACGTCGAGGGCAACGTGCCGAGCACGCCGAACGCGCTCCGCGCCGCAACGATGGTGGCAGTGGCCGCCTTCGGCCCGGGAATGGCGGCCGCACCGACGAGCAGGTAGGCGATGTTGCCGATGACCACCGCGGCGACCGCTGGCCAGAAGCCGAGCCCAAGCACGACCGCGAGACTGCCCGTGATGATGTATGTGAACGTGACGTTCGCGGCGAACCAGATCCAGAACAGGTCGCGCGGCCGACCGTGCCGCTCGGTCAGGGGGATGGCGTTGATCCCGTTCGTCTCGATCGCGAACGCTTGGTCGTTCGTCGAGCTGACGCCGCGCGCCGGGTCGTCGAGTGTGACCTCGCTCACTTCACCCTCCTCGGTCAACCTGTCATCCTAGGCTAACATGTTGGCGAGGCTAGCAGTGGCGTCGGGGACAGTCAAGAGGGCGGTGCGGGGATGCAGACCGTCGACTGGACAAGGGCGATCGACCGCTCGAGTCCGATCCCGTACTACTACCAGCTGCAGGAGATCCTGAAGCAGGAGATTGAGGCCGGTCGCTGGGCGCCTGGCGATCTGTTGCCCTCCGAAGCTGATCTCGAGGCTGCTCTCGGGGTGAGCAGGACGGTCGTGCGCCAGGCACTCGCCGTCCTCGAGGCCGACGGCCAGGTCTTCCGGGTCAAGGGGAAGGGCACGATCGTGGCCCAGCCGAAGTTTCGCTACGAGGCACTCCACGCCGCCGGCGATTGGGCGGTCGGCAGTGCGGCAGAGGAGATCGTCGTTGGCGCCTTTGTCGACGTCCGCCGCGTCGAGGCCGGGTCGCGGGTCGGGCGGCTGCTCGGCGTCGGCCCGGCCGACCGGGTCCTCGAGATGACGGTCGTGCACGCAGTCGGGGATCGTTCTATCGCGCTCATCCAAACGTTCCTGCGGGTCGACGGGAGCACAGGCCTTGCGGCGCTTGGCGACGGTCTCCCCGAACTGGTTGTCCGCGGTCCCGACATGCTCGTCCAACTAGCTGAGCGGTACGGGCTCACGATCTCACGGTCACTCCTGACGATCGAGGGCACGGTCGCGAACGAATTCGAGGCGGAGACCCTCGGGATCGGCCAAGGCGCGGCTGTCTTCCTGCTCAGCAGCGTCGACGAGGATGCCGACGGACGTCCCGTGATGTTCTCGCGGAGCATCATCCCGGTCGACCGGGCCCGGTTCGCCGTCGCCGTCGCGCGGTGGGGGAGCGCCGGACCTTCGGGCATCGCTCCCTACCTCTCCGTGCTCCCGGCGCCCGTTTGACCCCGCGCGACGAGTTGAAGGCGTTCAAGGCCTAGCGGCACGTCGCCGCCGTCGAATGGGGCTGGCGGAATGGACGAATGGAGCCGACGCTCGGATTTGAACCGAGGACCCGCTGTGTCTCCGGCCATCCGCGCCGACCGCGCGCGGGTCGTGTTTCCGGGACACGTGATTTCCACGTCGCAGTGTTTGGTATATGAGCAGAGTGCGCACGAACATCGAGATCGAACACGCGCACCTTGGGCAGGACGCCCCTGAGGGATGGGTTGTCGCGTTCGATGGCGGTCATCGCATCGTCGACGAGCGTGCCGATCGTGGGCTGGGGTGCGCTCGCCTTGAGGTGGGACCAGCGAGCCTCCCTGGGCACCCAGAAGATGCTCGCGGCGCGATACTCGTCGGGGTCCTCGGGGTCGGCGCCCGCGGCGCGGTCGGCCTCGAGCTCGGCGTGCTTGGCTTCGAAGGCGTCCGAGATGTACTTCA
>JANONZ010000517.1:0-3204 GCA_031421095.1 Thermomicrobiales bacterium | reverse complement strand
GCCGACAGACCGACCTCGACCATAGCCTCCGCGGCGCCCTCGGCCACCAGCGCATAACCCCAGAAGTCGCCGAATCCCCGCTCGCGCCACACGTCGCGCAGCAGGGCGTCGAACCCGGGAGCTCGGCCGGACGCCTCGATGTCGCGTCCGGAGCCGTACAGGACCTGGCTGTCCTCCAGCCGGGTGATGCCCGAGACGTGGACCCGTCGCGGGGACTCGCCGCGGTTGCGTGCCCAGGCGCCACCGCCGCGCCAGCCCCACCAGCGCTCGTCGAGCGCCGGGGCGGACAGGACCGCCGCCTGCAACTCGCCGTCCCGCTCGACCGCCAGGAGCGTCCCGAAGAGAGGCACACCACGGATGAAGTTGTGCGTGCCGTCGATCGGGTCGATGTACCACCGGACGGACGCATCGCCAGCCTCTGTGCCGTATTCCTCGCCGATGAGCCCGTGGTCCGGGAAGGCGTCGAGCAGGCGCTCACGGATCATCCGCTCGATGGCCCTGTCGGCCTGGGTGACGAATGTTCGGTCGGGCTTGGTCTCGATCTCGAGATCACGACGGAAATGCTGGCGGGCGACGACATCGGCCTCATCACAGGCCGCGATGGCGACGGCCAGCCAGCCGCGCAATTCGGCGTCAGTACCGCGGCGGAAACCGGCGGACCACTCGGGACCAAAGGTGGCGTCGGCTGTCACGCCCGGAGTCTCTCACCCTTGGGATCCCACAACGGCTCGCGCGCGACCTCGAAGCCGACCCATTCGCCGAAGACCTCCACCTCGCCGCGTGTCCCGATCGCCGCTCCACCGGGTGGCAGGTAGGCGAACGCGATGGAACGCTCCACGGCGAACCCATACCCGCCCGACGTCACCCGACCGACGATCTCGCCCCCCACCCGGACCGGCTCGTTGCTGAGGCAGACGGAACGCGGATCGTCCAGAACGAGACAGCGCAGGCGCTTGCGAGGGCCGACCGCCTTCGCCGCCACGAGTGCGTCACGACCGATGAATTCTGGTTCCTTGTCGAGGTCCACGGCGAACCCAAGACCCGCCTCATACGGCGTCTCGTCCGGAGTGATGTCGGCGGACCACACGCGATACCCTTTCTCGAGCCGGAGGGCGTCGATCGCGCGGTACCCAGCGGCGACCATCCCGTGCGGTCGGCCGGCGTCCCAGAGCGTCGTCCAGAGCGCCCGGCCGTACTCCGTCGGGGCGTAGAGCTCCCAGCCGAGCTCCCCGACGTAGGTGACCCGGAGCGCGAGGAGGGGGACGGGTCCGACAGTGATCTCGCGCGCGGTGAGGTACGGGAAGGCCGCGTCCGAGACGTCGTCGCGCGTGACCGAGGCGAGGATGTCGCGGGCCCGCGGGCCCCACAGCCCGAAGCAGACACGGGCCGAGGTGGTGTCGCGCAACGTGACGGAGCCGTCGTCGGGCAGATGGCTTCGAAGCCACGCCGCGTCATGGTTGCCGACGGCCGTGCCCGTCACGAGGAGAAACGTGGTGGGCGCCACGCGCGTGACCGTCAGGTCGGCTTCGATGCCGCCACGGCGGTTCAGCAGCTGCGTGTACGTGATCGTCCCGACCGGGCGATCGATGTCGTTCCCGCACATCCGCTGCAGGAACGCCGGCGCGCCGGGCCCGCTCACCTCGAGCTTCGCGAACGACGTCTCGTCGAACAGGCCGGCCGCCCGTCGCGTGGCGAGCGCCTCCGCACCGATGGCCGGCGACCAGTGCCGACCGGCCCAGCCTCGCGGCCGCAGGCCCTCGTCGCCGGCATCCGCGTTCGACTCGAACCAGTTGGGACGCTCCCACCCGGACTTCTCGCCGAATGCCGCACCAAGGCCCTGGAGGATCTCGTAGGTCGGCGCGGTCCGCAGCGGACGTCCGGCGTGGCGCTCCTCGTTGGGATAGTGGATGTCGTAATACGTGGCGTAGACCTCGGTCGTCCGCGCCAGCGTGTACGCCTGCGACCGGTAGGCCGGGCCGAATCGCCGGATATCCATCTTCCACAGGTCGAGCTCCGGCTCGCCGTCCACGATCCAGCTGGCCATCTGCCGCCCGATGCCACCGGCGCCCGCGATCCCATGGGCGCAGAACCCGGCCGCCACGTAGAACCCGCCCACCTCGCTCTCGCCCAGGATGAACTCGTTGTCCGGCGTGAACGCCTCGGGGCCGTTGATCATCCGGTTGATCCCGGCGTCCCCGATGGCCGGCACGCGCCGAACGGCCCCATCCATGATCTCGGCGAAGCGCGGCCAGTCCGGGGCGAGCAGCTTTCCGTTGAAATCGGGTGGGATCCCGTCCAGCGACCACGGCGCGGGATGGCGCTCGTATCCACCCATGCACAGCCCGCCGACTTCCTCGCGGAAGTAGACCAGATTGTCGGGATCGCGCAACTGTGGCAGGCCAGGGTGGACGCCCTCGATCGGCTCGGTGAACAGGTACTCGTGGGCCATCGGGATGATCGGCACGTTGACCCCGACCATCCGGCCGATCTCAGGCGCGAACATGCCACCGGCGTTGACGACAACGTCGGCCCGGATCTCCTCCCGCTCGCCCTTGTGCTCGACGGTGACGCCGGTCACCCGACCTCGCGCCATGCCGATGCCGACGACCCGCGTATGCGTGCGGATCCGCGCCCCGCGCTGACGAGCGCCGGCGGCAAGCGCGAGCGCGAGGCCCGACGGGTCCAGCCAGCCGTCGGTCGGCAGGTAGACCGCGCCGAGGACACCTTCGGTCGACATCAACGGGAAGAGCGCCCTGGCGTCCTCCGGCCCGATCAATTCGAGCGGGAGGCCGAACGTCTTGGCCCAGCCGGCCTGACGTCGAAGCTCCTCGTACCGTTCAGGGCTCGAGGCGAGTCGCAGGGAGCCGACCTCGTGCCACGACGGGTCCATGCCCGTCTCGGCCGCCAGGCGTCGATAGAGCTGTGAGCCGTACATCATCATCCTGGTCAGGGTGACGGAGCTGCGCAGCTGCCCAACGAGGCCCGCCGAGTGGAACGTGGAGCCAGAGGTCAGCTCGGCCCGATCCACCAGGACGATGTCCGTCCAGCCTCGCTCAGCGAGGTGATAGGCGATGGACGTCCCGCCGACGCCGCCGCCGATGATGACCGCTCGGGCGTGATCCACCGCGTCTTCGCTCCCGCTCCTCATGCTCGGATCGACAGACCACAGGGTAGCGGCTGCGCTAGGCTCCGATGAGGAGGGAC
>JANONZ010000516.1:0-2286 GCA_031421095.1 Thermomicrobiales bacterium | reverse complement strand
TGCGGGGGATCGTCATCTCGCCCGGGCCCGGCGATCCGGGTGACGCGGGGATCTCAGTCGGCACGGTGCGGGTGGCCGCTGACCGGCGCATCCCGATGTTGGGCGTGTGCCTCGGGATGCAGTCGATGGCCGCGGCGTTCGGCGCCTCCATCGTCCGTGCTCCCACGCTGGTCCATGGGGAGGCGGCCGAGGTGACGCACGACGGTGCGGGCCTGCTCGAGGGGATGCCACCGGCGTTCATGGCCGCTCGATACCACTCGCTGGCGGTCGATGCCGCGACCCTGCCGCCGGAGCTCAGGGTCAGCGCGATGAGCGAGGTGGACCGGGTCGTCATGGGCATTCGCCATGTATCGCTGCCGATGGAGGGTGTCCAGTTCCATCCTGAATCCATCCTGACGCCAGAGGGTCCGCACCTTCTCGCCAACTTCCTTCGCCAGGCCGGGGAGGGCGACGCCTCGAGACTTGACGCGGCGTCCGGGTCGTTCGCCACGGCCGGCCTGGCCGAGGCGCCCGGGGCGGCCGAGGGTGCCCGATGAGCGACCAGGTCCGCGCCGCGCTCGCGATGATCGTCGAAGGCGGGACGCTGTCGATCGACGAGGCGCGCGGCGCGATGGGTGCGGTCATGGACGGCGAAGCTACGCCGGCCCAGCTGGCGGCGCTGCTCATGGGCCTCCGGATGCGTGGCGAGACGGTCGACGAGCTGGCCGGCTTTGCGGCCGCGATGCGCGACCGGGTCGTCCGGGTCCAGGCGCCCGATGGCGCCATCGATATCGTCGGCACCGGTGGCGACGGAAGCGGCACGTTCAACATCTCGACGACGGCCGCGCTCGTCGTCGCGGCGGGCGGGGTCGTGGTCGCCAAGCACGGAAACCGGGCGATCACGTCACGGGCTGGATCCGCGGACGTCCTCGACGCACTCGGGGTCCGGATCGACCACGATGGGGCGTCGGCGGGCGCCGCCCTTCGCGAGCTCGGTTTCGCGTTCATGTTCGCCCCGAAGTTCCACCCCGCGATGAAGCACGCCGGGCCGACCCGGCGCGAGATCGGCGTCCGGACGGCGTTCAACCTCCTGGGCCCGCTGACGAACCCGGCTGGGACGCGGCGTCAATTGCTGGGCGTCGGCGATCCGGCGGCCGCGGCCCGGATGGCGGAGGTTGCCCAGCGCCTCGGAACGGAGCGGACGTTCGTCATCCACGGGGCCGGCGTGGACGAGCTGCCGCTCGATGGGAGCGGCGTGCTCTACGACGTCGCACCGGACGCGATCGTCCGCCGCGAGATCGTTGCGACGAAGCTCGGCCTGCCGGCCGCGCCCACCTCGCGACTCGCCGGCGGGACCCCTGATCAGAATGCCCGGGCCGTCGAGGCCGTCCTGCGCGGCGAGCCCGGCGCCCGCCGCGACGTCGTCCTGCTCAACGCGGGCGCGGGGTTCCTGGTGGCCGGCGCGGTTGACACGCTCGATGCGGGTGTCGAGCGGGCCGCCCTCACGATCGATGCCGGGCTCGGCATCGAGCTGCTGCAACGGCTGCGGGATGAACGGCACGCGGCCGATGCCACGACGGCCACCGCGGGCGGGATCGACGGAGCGTCCGCATGACCGTTGTCGCCGGACCGGGCGGGACCCGCGTCGCCCGCCGCGATATCGTCCACGAGATCGCCGCGCGTCGCCTCGCGGACGTTCGCACGGAAGCGGCCGATATCCGTCCGGTGGACCTCCGCGCGGCCGTCAGGGAGGCGCCGCCGCCCCGCCCCATCGCGGAGCGACTCGCGGCGCCCGGTCTCCATCTCATCGCCGAGATCAAGCGCGCATCACCCTCGGCCGGGTGGATCGCTGCCGCCGGGGAGGACATCGTCGCGCGGGCCCGCGCCTACGAAGCGGGGGGCGCGGCCGCCATCTCCGTGCTGTGCGAGCCGCACTGGTTCGGCGGGTCGGTCCACGACCTTCGCGCTGTTCGGGCCGCGGTCGCCATCCCGGTCCTGGCCAAGGACTTCGTGGTGGATGCGATCCAACTGCCGCTGCTCCGCGCGGCCGGCGCGGATATGGTCCTGCTGCTCGCGGTCCTGCACCCCGCACGACGGCTCGCGAGACTCGTCACGACGGCGCGCGACCTGGGTCTGGAGCCGCTTGTCGAGGTCCACGACGTGCGGGAGCTGGACCGGGCGCTCGGCACGACCGCGCGGCTCATCGGCCTGAACAATCGGGACCTGCGGACGCTTGCGGTGGACGTCGAGCGGGCCGGCCGGCTGCGTGAACTCGTCCCGGACGATCGTCTTGTCATCGCGGAGTCG
>JANONZ010000515.1:0-3666 GCA_031421095.1 Thermomicrobiales bacterium | reverse complement strand
CGTGCCCTGCTCGCCAACGAGGTCCTCGAGCGAGGGTGGAGACCAGAAGTCGGCCGTATCGACCGCGGGGCCATACGGTGCCAGCGCTTCAGCAACGCCCCCGACGGGGCCACCGACTCCAGCGTCGCGGCCGATCTCTAGCTGCAGCTGTCCAAGCGATACGGCGTGTGCGTAGCGCTCCAGGGTCGATACGCGCACGTCAGTCCTGCCCGACTCGATCTGCGCGATCACCGACTGACCGACGCTCATCACCTCGGCCACGGCGACCTGGGTCAGCCCGTTGGACTTGCGCAGCCCGATCAGCCGTGCGATCAGACGACGCCGGCGCACCTCGGTGTGGGCGACGTCGCCGTACTCCGGATGCGCCACTGCCCGACGCGAGATCAATCGATCGAGGTCGTCCATCCGGGCCACGATATCGGCGATCAACGATATCGTCAATCAACGATATCGAGCGGTCGTCGATCGGTGCTGGACCTCGCTTGCCGACTTCCGGGACCTCCGCCGGAGCGATTCCCTGGATGGGCGCGAACGGCGGGCTCGTCAGTCCGTTGCGGCAGGGTGACCGACCTTCGCCAGGGTCAGCACGATGATCCGGCGCTCGTCGTCGATCGCGTACCAGATACGGCCCGCCCCGGTCACCTCGAGCTGCCACTGGTCGAGTGTTCGGCCGCCGATCGAGCGTGTGGCCAGGTCGCCCTTCAACGGGTGCTGGCGCTCGCCGCGGCGACGGGGAGCGGTTCGAAGGATCGTCCACGCGGAGCGAGAGGCGCCCGGCGCAGTGCGCGTAAGTTGTTCCCAGCCGTCCGCCGCTGCGTTGTCACCGAAGCGCAGGTCCCACTCTCCCGCCGCCGGTGGGGGCGCGACGCGGTCGCCGCGCTTGGGCATGGGGTCAGGCGCCGGACGGCGCGGGAACGCGGATGCCGATCTTCCCGATCGGTCGGTTCAGCTCCATGGCGAGGGCCGGGTCCGCATGGATCGCCGCCGTCGCCTTCCATTCGACGAGGAGTTGCGCCAGCGGCGCCATGGTCCCGAGCTCCCCGGCTGCCTCCGCAGCCCGCATGAGTTCTTCGACGAAGATCTGACGAGATCGTTCCGGCAGGAAGGTCACCCAGGGGATGGCGGCCGCGGCCGACATGAGCCGTGCGCCGAGCACGTCGTCCGCAAGGGCCTGACTGAGAAGGTGCGCCACGAAACGAACGCCTTCATCGTCGGCTTCGCTTCTTGACTGGAGCGACAGCCGCAGATCACCGGCGTTCCGGCGACGGAGCACGACGTCCTGCCGCTCAAGCTGCTCCACGATGGACTTCGGGTCGCGGAGGAAATCCGTCAGCGTCGCTTCGATCATGGGTGCCATTGGTTGACCGTACTCTGAGGTTCCTCAGATGTCAATCAGAGTGTCATCCTCGACAGAGTCGCTCGTGCCCGTGGTCCACTCGAGACAGGCGTAGCTCGTGCAGTCGACCGGGTCGTCGTGCGTCCAGGTCTCCATCAGGCGATCGAGGGCCTCGTAGCCATCGCGGACGGGCGTGCCCGCGAGGTGGTCGCAATGGGTCGTCCCGATCGGGCGCTCGCAGTGCTCGTGGACCACGACACGGTAGGTCTGGACGAACCAGTCGGCGTTGTGAAGGTGAAGCGCCCGGCGCGAGTCGCGCTCGTGGTCGATCAGCTCGTACGTGTACTCGACGAGACGCCACGGCTGATCGCGGAACCCACGAGCCCAGCGCTCGACGAACCGAAGCCGGCTGGTCTTCGGGAAGCCCGATCCGGGCAGATCTGCATCGAGGGAGATTGCGACGTCCAGCCGCCCCGCCAGGTAACGGACACGGGCTACGACGACGTCCGCCCCGGTCGACGCGACCCGCTGTGCGAGTCCTGCCGCGTGACCCTCGAGATCCTGCGGACCGAGCACCTACGCTGGAACTGACTGCCGGTCGGAGCCGGGGACCCGCTCCCCTACGGGCGGGATCTCGTCAGCCTCATCGACGACGGGCGAGTACGACGGCTCCTCCCCCACCTGGAGTCGAGCGACAGCCGCGATCGGGATCCGGTAGATCCGCTCCGAGACTCGAACCGCAAACAGTCTGCGCTCATGAATCATCTTCATGACCGTCGTTGGACTGATTCGCAAGAGGTCCCCAACCTCCCGAGGGGTGTAGTAGCGTCGATCCATGCCAGCTCACCGTGCAGAGTGGTTATCACACCATATGTCCGATATGCGTGGCCTGTCAACGAGGACAGGAGTACGTCCGCGCTCATCTGTAGCGCGAGCCAGGAGGTCATCGGTGTCAATCCTCCGACGAATGGGGATCCGCTCGGATCGACTGCCACACGCCGGCAGCCCACGCGAGGTCCTCCGCGGTCACCGTCGCGATCAGCACGCGCCCGTGCATGGCGATGAGTCCGGAGATCGCCCGCGAGGCTCGCGCCGGTTCCTGCTGCGCGCTGCCGACCGCCCAGCCGTCGAGGTCCGGCGGCATGGCGACGCGATCGCCCGGTTCGGTGGGGAATCGCTTGAGGATCCTGCGCGATGTGACAGGCCGCCCTCGGCGGTCGGTGATCAGCAGGCTCGTCAGGGAAACCGACCGCCGGGCGTCCCACGCGTGCCAGTACCCGTCCTCTTCCACGAAGTTCTCCGCGAATGCGGCCGGGATGGTGATCGACCAGTGCGGGAAGACCTGGCGGACGACGGTCGGTTCGGCGTGCGCGGCAATGTAGCCCATGGCAGCACGATAGGGCCGCCCGCTTACCTGCCAGTTACGCGGTCTTCATCGGGCGCGACCTGGCGCGGAAGTGGCGTCGTCTCGCGGCCTTGACGAGTTGGCCATACAACCGTATGGTTGTATCAATGGAACCCGCCTTCGATGCCGATCACGTCTTTGCCGCACTGGCGGATGCCACCAGGCGCGACATTGTCCTGCGCGCACTCGGCGGCCGCGATGGCGTCGCCGAGCTGGCCGGGCACTACCCCATGAGCTTCGCGGCGGTGCAGAAGCACGTCGCGGTGCTGGAGCGCGCCGGCCTTGTCACCAAGCAGCGCAGCGGCCGCCGCCAGATCGTGCTCACCAACATCGAGGGGCTCCGCCTCGCGCGCAGTCTGCTCGACCAGTACGAGGCGCTGTGGCGCGGCCGCGTCGAGCGCATGACCGACCTCATCAGCCGCACGAAGGAGACCCGCACATGACTGTCACCGCCGTCCGCAAGGATCCCGAGGCCCTGACGTTGACCCTGACCGCCGAGTTCGACGCAACGCCGGCGCGCGTCTGGGAGCTGTGGGCCGATCCGCGTCAGCTCGAGCGCTGGTGGGGTCCGCCCACCTACCCCGCGACCTTCACGACCCACGACCTGGCGCCCGGCAGTCACGTCCTGTATCACATGACCGGACCAGATGGCGACCAGCCGCGCGGCTACTGGGACGTCGTCGAGGCCGATCCGCCGCGTCGGCTCGTCTTCCGTGACGGATTCGCCAATGACGACGGCACCCCGAACGACGATCTGCCGCGCTACGACGCGCGCGTGACGATCGAGCCGATCGACGCCGGCCGCACGCGCATGTCGATCGAGAACCGCTTCCCAAGCACCGAGGCGATGGAGGAGGGCCTGGCCATGGGCATGGAAGAGGGCTTCGCGGAGGCGGTCGGCCAGATCGACGCCATCCTCGCCGAA
>JANONZ010000514.1:0-4446 GCA_031421095.1 Thermomicrobiales bacterium | reverse complement strand
GGCGAAGGCGGTCTTGTAACCAAGCGCCTTGGCGTCCTCGAGGCCCTTCATGGCCAGATCGTTGAAGCCCTTGTCACCCAGGCCGCCGGTGTCGAATGCGACGCAGGCCTTGTAGTCGACGACGGCCGCAGACGGGGCCGCAGACGGGGCCGCAGACGGGGCCGCAGACGCGGCCGGCGAGCAGCCGGCAAGGATGAGGATGGATGTCGCGCCGAGCGCGAGCATCCTGCTTGAGATTCGCAACGTAGATTCCTCCTCTGATACCCGGTATATCCCTGCCAGGGCGCCGGACTCGCCTAATGTACGTCACGGACTGCCATCACGTCGACGGACCCTGTCAATGTCACCGGCAGGCGGACCTGGCGGTCGGGTGCGGCGCCGCGGGACCACCCGGGCGTGACCGAGGCACGACACAACCCAACGTCCAGAGGGAGGTCACATGACACAGATCCACCTGCACGCCGAGGCCGGTGACTACGCGCCGGTCGTCCTTCTGCCGGGCGATCCGAACCGGGCGACTCGCATGGCCGCTCGATTCGACGGCGGCCTGGAGGGCTCGAGGCTGGTGAATGCCAACCGAGGGTTGCTCGGGTACAGCGGGACGGTGGACGGCGTCCCGGTTTCCGTCCAGACGACCGGGATGGGCACGCCGACGACGTCGATCGTCGTCGAGGAGCTGATCAATCTCGGCGTGACGACCTTCATCCGGGTCGGGACCTGCGGCGGATACCACGGGATGGGACTGGGTCACGTCGTGGTCGCGCTGGCCGCCGTCGCCTCCGGCGGCATCGGGCCGATCCTGGGCCATGGCGAATCGACCGCCCCGACGGCCGACTTCGACGTCGTGCTGACGCTGGCCCAGGCGAGCCGGGATGCCGGGCTCACCACGCATATCGGCCCCATCGTCACCTCGGACGTCTTCTACGACCCGCACCCGCTCGGCGGGGGTTCGCTGGGGCACACGCGGCTACCTCGCGGCGGAGATGGAGTCGGCGGCGCTCTTCCTCCTTGCGATGCGCGAGCGCGGGAAAGGCCGGCCCGTCCGCGCCGGGACCATCCTCACCGTGTCGGACGTCATCCTGGACGAGTCAGGGTCCAGCGCATCCACGCCGGCCGCGCACGGCTGGGAACGACTGCCGGAGGACGAACTCCAGACGCGGATCGACCTGACGATCGGTGCCGCCCTTGCGGCCGCCGCAACGCTGGGGCGTGGCTGACGAGATCCGCCTCAGGCCACGTATGACAGCCCAAGCTCGAAGTCCGCGAGCAGATCGTCCACGTCCTCGCAACCCACGGACAGGCGGATGAGCCCGCCGCGCTTAGGCTGCGGGTAGACCAGCGTGTGGACATCGCCCAGGCTGACGCCAATGTCGCACAGCGCAAGGTGATCCGTGAAGGCCGCCATCCCGTCCAGGCCCCCGCGTGGCTGGAATGTGAGCATCGCCCCCGCGGCGTCGCCCAGCAGACGTCGGGCGACCTCGTGGTCCGGGTGTGACGCGAGGCCTGGGTAGCGGACCCACTCCACCTTCTCATGGGCCTCGAGATACGTGGCGATCCGGGCCGCATTGGCAGACGAGGCCAGCGACCGAAGCTGGAGCGTCCGGACGCCGCGAAGCACCAGAAAGCTGGCGAACGGGCTGGCGGCCTGGCCCAGCGTGTCGGTCTGCTTGTGGATCGGGTCGATCAGGTCCTTGCGCCCGGACACGACACCGGACACGGCGTCCCCGTGGCCGGACAGGAATTTCGTCGCGGCGTGGAGGACGAGGTCCGCGCCGTGCTCCAGGGGGCGGAGCAGCGCCGGCCCAAGGAATGTGTTGTCGGCGATGAGCAACAGCCCGCGCCCGTGGGCGAGCGCTGCCAGCGCATCGATATCGGCGATGCGCAGCCGGGGATTGGACGACGTCTCGAAGAAGAGCGCCCTGGTCGTCGGCGTGATCGCCGCCTCGACCGCCGCCAGGTCCGTCATGTCCACCGAGGTGACCGCGATCCCGCGCCGCGGAAAGTCCTCGTCGAGCAGGACCCGCGTGATGACGAACAACTCGTCCCCGACCACGAGGTGGTCGCCGGACCCAAGGTGGGCGAACAGGGTCGCCGCAACGGCTGCCATCCCGGATGCCGACACGACGGCGTCTTCCGCCCCCTCGATCGAGGCGATCTTCTCCTCCAGTGCGCGGTTCGTCGGGTTACCGGTCCTCGAGTAGAAGTAGGCGCCAGGCTCCCAGGCGAGCGCCCGGTCGACCGCGTCCTCCTTCTCCGCCGCGGTATCGAACGCGAACGTGGCGGTCGCGTAGATCGGCGTGTTGTGGGCGCGGGTCGTCGGGTCCGGCCGTTCACCGGCGTGGATCGCCCTTGTCGCGAAACCGCGTCCATCCGTCCGTTCCCGCACCGTCGCGCCTCCTTCTATCGGCCGCCGGGGCCATCAGTCGGTCGTCCCGGGGGCCCAGTCTATGGGTTCGGCGGGCGACGGCCTTGGGGCGCCGGCCTTGGGGCTACGGCCTGGCGGCGACCCTTCCCCGGCGACGCCAGCGGCTCAGAGACCAGCTAGGATTCCCACGGACGTGGCGGCGATCCAGCGTCGGACCGACCTCGCCCGCGTCAACACAACGTGTGTGATGCCGGTTAGCGGATCAGGAACCCGAGAAAGACCAGGGCGAAGCCACCGATGGCGATCGCACCGCCGATGCGCGCCTGCCGGCGCAACAGCTCCATGGCGACCGAGGCGCCTGTCTTGCCGTCGTCGCGGACCCCGCCCCGCCAGGATTCGTAGCGGGCCACGTTCTCGTCCTGGACCTTGAGCGCCTGGTAGCGGGCCCACGGGCCCTTCGCGCGCGTGTAGCCGACGACGATCATTGCGACGCCGCCGAGCCACAGGGCGATATTGACCAGTCCCATCGGTGCCGGCCCTCCGTCAGCTGTCCGTGTCGAGTCGTTCGCGCACCGCGGCCTGGACGAGGGCCGCGTTCGCCTGACCTTTGGTGGCTTTCATGACCTGGCCGACCAGGAACCCGACCGCCTGTGCCTTGCCCGCACGGTAGTCGGCAACAGCGGCCGGATTGGCAGCCAGCACGTCCGCGATAGCGGTGTCCAGAGCGCCGCTGTCCGAGATCTGGACGAAGCCACGAGCGGCGATGATCGACGCTGCGGGCTCTGCGGTGGCCACGTGCGCCTCCAGGACCTCACGGCCCTGGGCGCGCGAGATCGAGCCCGCGGCGGTGGCCGCAACGATGGCTGCGAGCTCACCCGGGATGACCGAGATGGACGTCGCCGAGGCGTTGCGCAGGCGCAGGTACTCGCCGGTCACCCAGTTGGCGACCGGTTTCGGATCCAGCCCGGCATCCGCGGCGAGGGTGCCTTCGAAGAGGGCTGTCGCACCGATATCGGCAACCAGAACCGCCGCGTCGTATGCGCTCAGACCCAGGACATCGCGATAGCGGGCCCGCCGGACGCCCGGCAGTTCCGGCAGTGACGCTCGGATCCCAGCCAGAACGGCCGCATCCAGGTGCAGCGGCGGCAGGTCCGGCTCGGGAAAGTAGCGGTAGTCGTCCGAAGTCTCCTTGGCGCGCATCCGGTAGGTCTCGCCGCGGTCGTCGGACCAGCCGCGCGTCTCCATGAGCAGAGTGTCGCCGGCATCCAGGATCACGGCCTGGCGTTCGATCTCGTACGCGATCGCCCGCTCCACCGCCCGGAACGAGTTCATGTTCTTGACCTCGGTCCGGGTCCCGAACGGCTCCGTGCCGCGCAGACGGAGCGAGACGTTCGCCTCGACCCGCATCTGGCCGCGCTCCATGTCGGCGTCGGACGCGCCGATCGAACGCAAGAGGAGCTGGAGTTCCTCAGCGTAGCGGCGGGCCTGCTCCGCGGTCCGGATGTCCGGCTCCGTCACGATCTCCATGAGCGGCGCACCGGACCGGTTGAAGTCGACGAGGCTGACCTTGCGGCCCTCGTCATCGGTGCCGTGGACGAGCTTGGCCGTGTCCTCCTCGAGATGGGCTCGGGTGATCGCCACGGTGAACGGCCCGTCCGACGTATCGAAGGAGAGCCGTCCGAGCGACGCCAGGGGCAGGTCGTACTGGCTGATCTGGTAGCCCTTTGGCAGATCCGGATAGAAGTAGTTCTTGCGATCCCAGCGGGTCGCCGGCGGTGCGCTCGCCTCGATGGCCGCGCCGGTCAGCAGGACGTGCTCCACCGCGCGCCGGTTGATGGTCGGGAGCGCGCCTGGCAAACCCAGGCAGACCGGACAGACGTGGGTGTTCGGCGGCGCCCCGTCGTAGTCGGTGGAGCACCCACAGAACATCTTCGAGGCGGTCTTGAGCTGGCAGTGGACCTCGATGCCGATGACCGCCTCGTACCGGTCGAGGGCAGCGCCGGACGCGGTCACGGGGCGGACATCCATGGCCGTAGTTTCGCACACGACCCGGCGCCACCACGAGCCGCGGTCCGCACGGG
>JANONZ010000513.1:0-2869 GCA_031421095.1 Thermomicrobiales bacterium | reverse complement strand
GATGTCGCCGTCCGACGCCATGTAGGTATCGATCAGCCAGTCCACCGCGTGCTGCGAGCCCTTGGTGGATCGAGACGGCGGGAGGTCCAGGAAGTCGCCGTGGATCCGCGAGGCCGGGTTGATCTGGTGGGGGTTCGGGCGAACGAGCGGCTGCGACATCCCCTCGTACACGGGGACTCCGGTCAGCCCGATGTGATCGAACACCCGGAGGGAATTCTCCGTGCAGTTCTGGAGGGCCGTATTGCCGTTGACGGTCGTGGCACCGACGAGCTCGATGTCGGGCGACAGGGCGGCAACCATGAGGGCGACCGCGTCATCGGTGCCAGTGTCGACGTCGAGGATGATCCGGGTCGTCATGGGGTAGGTCGCTCCTGGGGAACGTATGCCGGGATGGCACGGACCATGGGGTCACGGCTGCGGGCGGGTGCCGTCGCTTGGGGTCAGGGCTGCGGGCGGGTGCCCTCGCTTGGGGTCAGGGCTGCGGGCGAGGTCAGGGCTGCGGGCGAGGTGAGGGTTGCGGGCGGGTGCCGTCGCGGGCTCCGCTCGGCTGCCTCGTGGGTATCCAGCGTTCGATCGCCTCGGCGTCCCAGATGGGGCCTTCACGGAAGCTGAGGATCGGCGGTGGGAACGTCGGATCGCTGCGACGCATGAAGCCAAGCAATGCGGAGTTGACTCGAAGGTCGCCTGCGATGTCGTCCTGGGTCATCACTCCGAATCCCACCACGGGCTGATGCGATTGATCGTTCCATGCGAATGGTTCCGGGTTGCCGCCTCCCTTGTCGGTCAAGAACGTCTGCCCGTGATACTGGATGACCCACGCGCCATCCGCCCGCCCCTCGATCGGATCGAGCAGCAGGGAGACGCGGACAAGCTTCGGGTTGATCGGCATGCCGTAAGGATGCGCCCGTGTTGGATTCTGTGCGCGCCACGCACGTCGGTCGGGTGGGCGCCGCTTCGTGAGCCACCGGGAACTGCTAAGTAGCGCATTCCCCGCCGATGGACGGGCGCTTGGGGAATGGCTTCGGGATCCCGTGGACCCGTTGGACGGGCCGCGGGCCGACGGGCTGATAGGCTCACCTTCCTCCCAATATCCCCTTGTGCAGACTGGTAAGCGGAGCCTGACGACGATCAAGCGGGTCCGTATCGCGCGACAGGCCTGACCTGAGCGTGGGCACGCCTACCGAGGGGCGTCCGGAGCTGCGTACCAGTCTGTGGTTGAGGTTTTGGGCCTGGGGCGGGGCTTGCCGCTGCGTACCAGTCTGGGGCCGGGGTTTTGGGCCTGAGCCTGGGCCTGGGCCCGGCCGCCACGGCCCGCGCGCCACGGCCCGCGCCACGGCCCAGCGACGCCCGGTCGGTCACACTGAGGTCGATGGACGTCCTGGCGCACCACCTCCACACGATGCTCGGTCCGGACGCAGCGTTCCGCGACGGTCAGCGCGCGGCCATCGAAGCCGTCGCCCAGGACGGCCATCGCGCGTTGGTCGTGCAGCGGACGGGCTGGGGCAAGAGCCTGGTCTACTGGATCGCCACGCGCGTCCGGCGCGATGAGGGCCACGGACCCACGCTGATCATCAGCCCGCTGCTTTCGCTCATGCGGAACCAGATCGCGATGGCGGAACGGCTGGGCCTCCGCGCGGCGACGATCAACTCGGGCAACACGGACGAGTGGGACGCGGTCGCCCACGGTCTGGCCTCGAACGCCATCGACGTCCTCCTCATCTCCCCGGAACGCCTCGCGAACGAGCGCTTCGCGACCGATGTCCTGCCCAGCATCGGGGGCTCGATCGGTCTGCTCGTGGTGGACGAGGCGCACTGCATCTCCGACTGGGGTCACGACTTCCGCCCCGACTACCGGCGCATCGCGCGCATCCTTCGACTCCTCGCCCCACGCGTCCCGGTCCTGGCCACGACCGCAACCGCCAACGATCGGGTCGTCGCCGATGTCGTCGACCAGCTCGGCGCCGGAGTCCAGGTCTTTCGCGGACCCCTGGGACGCGATTCGCTTCGACTCGATGCGATCACGCTCGACAACCAGGCGGAACGACTCGCCTGGCTCGCCGGCCAGCTTCCGCAGCTCCTCGGCAGCGGCATCGTGTACTGCCTGACCGTGGCGGACACTCAGCGCGTCGCCACGTTCCTGCGGGGCCAGGGGATCGATGCGCACGCCTACAACGCGGACCTCTCCACCGAGGAGCGCGAAAAGCTCGAAGACGCCCTCATTGCGGGCGAGATCAAGGCATTGGTCGCGACGGTGGCCCTCGGCATGGGCTTCGACAAGCCGGATCTCGGCTTCGTGGTCCACTACCAGCGGCCCAGCTCGGCGATCGCGTACTACCAGCAGGTCGGTCGCGCCGGTCGCGCTGTCGAGCATGCCTATGGGGTGCTTCTGGGTGGGCGCGAGGACGACGCGATCGCCGCGTACTTCATGGATACGGCATTCCCGCCGACCGTGAACATGCACGAGATCCTGACGGCGCTGGAGGCGGTCGACTCGATGACGAAGCCGCAGCTCCAGCAGGCCGTCAATCTCCGGATCGGCCGCATCGAGCAGGCGCTCAAGCTGCTGGAGATCGATGGCGCGGTCGCGCGCGATGGCAGTCGATTTCGACGGACGCCGAATCCCTGGGTGCAGGACGAGGCGCGGATCGAGCGCGTCAAGGCGGCCCGACGCGCGGAACTGGCGCAGATGCAGGCGTACATGACGCATGACGGCTGCCTCATGGAGTATCTCGTCGCGCTCCTGGACGACCCGACCGCAACGCCATGTGGCCGCTGCGCGCGATGCGTGGGACGTGGGCTGCCGCACGAGGTGGATCCCGATCTCGTGGCCGCCGCGATCTCGTTCCTGCGACGCGACCTGCGGACGATC
>JANONZ010000512.1:0-2285 GCA_031421095.1 Thermomicrobiales bacterium | reverse complement strand
TACTGACCTGGTGATCGCGGGGCACGGTCCGCTCGAATCCGACACGTGCCGGGACTACGTGCTGCCAGCCCTGGACCGAGCCGGCTGGCGATCGGATCAGATCGCGGAGCAGCGGTATTTCACCGACGGCTCGCACCGGCTGGCCGAGGCGCTCGACGGTCGCGGCGTCCAGCCATTGCCCGGACCGGCAGCGGCCGAGCAGTCGGCGGCCTCCGCCGTATCTCGGGACAGGAACCAGGGCTGAACGGGCGGTGTACTTTGCCTGTGATGGGGCGGACGGCGATGCAAGTCCTCGTCAGCGTCGGCCTGCTTGCCGTGACGCTTGCGACGGCCAGCGCGGCACGCGCGGCAGGCGAAGTCGTCGTGTCCGCATCGCCTTCGGAGATTCGCGTCGGTGAGCCGCTCGAGGTCCTTGTGCGCACGTTCGTCCCGATCCAGCGGGAGGGCACCCTCGCTCTATCCAGTCCGCGCGAGCCGTATCCGGGACCGTCGGGCTTCTACAACGTGCTGTACCCGTGGGACGACTACCCATTCGACGTCGTCGCTCAGCACGAGGACGGGACCGAGGTACCGGTGACGCTCGCCCGAGACCCGACCGACTCCACGCTCTGGCGCGGGGTCGCATCCCTGCCGAAGGCTGGGACGTGGACCATCTGGGTCCGAAACTTCCCAAACAAGGAGCCCGGTTCGACCACTGTGGTTGAGGCTCAGGCCGGCCCTTCAGCCTCGATCGAGCCGGCGGCAGGTTCAACCCAAACGGCCCCAGGTTCGATCGAGGCGGGTCCAGCCGCCCTCATCGGCACGCTGCTCGGCCTTCTCGGCGGCTTCGTCACCGCGCGTTTGTGGAGGCGACGCCTGCCGTCCTGACGCAGCGGGCACACCGCCTCGGCCGATCTCGTCACCTGGCCGCTCAGGCGGGCCCGATCGGAGCAGCGCAGGATCCCGGACGAAGAACCAGGGCTGAGCCTGCGACCCGGGCGGGCGTGAATCGGAAGGGTCTCCCCGTTGAGCTCTCCGGTCGGTGCTGGCACTGTTGCACTCGGAAGCTCTGGCGCATCTCAGGAGTATGGACGTGGTGGGCCCAGACGCTGCTCTCGCACAGGTCGCGCTGGCGCGCGACGGTGACGAGGAGGCATTCGCGTGGATCGTTTCCGTGCATCACGCGGACGTGGTGCGGGTGTGCTTCGTAGTCTGTGGGAGCCGAGACATGGCCGAGGACGCCGCGCAATCGACGTGGACCCAGGTGTGGCGGCGTCTGAAGACCCTTCGCGAACCGACTCGTCTTCGGGCCTGGATCCTGGCGATCGCCGCAAACGAGGCACGCCAGCAGGTGCGCCGCGAACGCGTCCGTCGCCTGCTCCCACATCGCACATCGGACGCCTCGGTCGAGGTCGATCCGAGGAACCTCGATCTTCATGCGGCCCTGCGTTCGCTCTCGTACGACGATCGTCGCCTGCTCGCGCTCAGGCACGTCGGCGGCCTCTCGTCGAACGAGATCGGAGCGCTGCTCCACAGCTCGGCGCCGGCTATCCGCATGCGCCTCAGCCGGCTCCACGCGCGCCTGCGAAGGGAACTTCGAGATGACTGATGAGATGGACATCCACGAGCCTCACGTGCGACGGAGGCTGATGGCGTATGCCGACGCGGCCGTCGGCGGGATTGCCGCGGATAATCGCGAGATCGCTCACCGCGCCCGGGCCCGCTCCGCATCCGGGGTCCCGCTCGGCGGTCTCCTCCTCGTTGTTCTTCTGGTGGTCGGCGCGGTCGCTCTGCTCGCCCGCACTCCAATCCCGAATACAGGGAGCGACCTGGCCCGCACACCCGCCTCTTCATGCGCGGCCGGCGATTGGCCCGCCGCCACCATCTCCTGCGACGCGGTGTTCCGGATCGGAAATCAGGCGGGAGCGCGGGTGGATCGAGCCCGGATCTGGCTGACGACGCTCGGCGCCGTGAAGACGTCGATGCATCCGATGCAACAGGTGTCGGAGCCGGCCGAGACGGCCGAGGTGTGGGTGATCGTCTATGACGGCTTCTGGCGGTGCTGCCCAAACGCGTTCGATGAGAACGGCAACCTCATTCCGCAGGTCGATCAGACGCGCTGGCTCGTCGTGGCCGAGGCCGCGAGGGAAGGGACCGGGTTCCTTTACCTTCAAGACTGGACAGGGAAGCCCGTCCCCGACCTTCTTCCACTGCCGGACCGCTGACGCCAGCCCTGGCTCGCCTGCGCGACTTCGCTTCCCGTTCAGATTGCCTGGACGTCAGCGTTCAGATCTTGCGTCCGCGCG
>JANONZ010000511.1:0-5949 GCA_031421095.1 Thermomicrobiales bacterium | reverse complement strand
TCGTTGGCGCCGAATTGCACGCCCTGGGCGACGCGACGCCGAACGACCCGGCGAGGAGCCATGGCCACGCCGCTCTCATAGCGCTCGAGCGCCGGCGTCGGGATGCGGTACAGGCGCTCGGATACCCGGATAGCGGGGAGTTCGCCCCGCACGATCAAACGGCTCACCGTGTCATGGCTGACGTTCAGTCGCGCGGCCGCTTCCCTGATGCTGAAGTAGCGCTCGGCCATGAACACCTCGATGCGACGAATGCGTGAAGTAACAGGATAACGCGCTCATCGCACTTGTCAACTTTGCGTCTCCAACGTAGACGACGAAGCCTGGGGCGCGCCACTACCGACGACGCTGGCCGCGGCGGCCACCACCTGCTCGACGAGGCCGTTGTCCACGGTCGCGCTCCCTTGTGCTTCGTGATCGTTCCCGGCGGAAACCGCGCCATCGTGGCAGGAGCGGGGCGGGTGGCTCACGGGCTGCAGCGGCACGCTTCCATGCTGCTGGGCCTCCGCCTCGCCGCGATCGACAGCGCGACACCGGACAGGATGCTTACGAGCACCGCCATATACCGCTGAACCCAGCCGCCAGGCCGATGGTCGCGAACGCCCAGCGTCGAGTCATCCGGGCGCCCCTTGGGAATCGAGCGCCTGGTCGCCGGTCTCGGCGAAGAAGGCATCGATCGATCGCCAACTGACGGTCCCATCGTTTCGATCGACGGCCTCGACACGCGGCCGCCTGTACGTTCCGCCGACGGCCCGGCTCAGCGCGATCACGCCGGCCTGAACGCTGCGGACGCCTTCCGCATCGAGCGCCTTCTGCCACTGGGCAACCGCACGGGCGCGGCGTGGGTCCGGTATGTCGCGATTCCAGGCTGCCGCGTAGGCGGCAGGCGAATGATCCCCGACCTGGGTGACGAACGCGTCAAGACCCATGGGTTCGATCCAACGACGGACCGGGGTGCTCCAATCAGGCTCTCCGCGCCCGATCCAGTTGGTGAGCACGTAGCCACGGCCACCGGGCGCAAGCGCTCGGCCAACCCGCTCGATCGTCCGGGCGCTCACCTGGTCGCCAGGCAGGGGCCGGTCGCGATACACGAGTCGATGCACGGGAGCGAGGACATACGGCGGATTCGACACGACAACGTCGAACCGACCATCGAACCGCTCGTCTGCGACGTCCGACAGGAAGTTGCCACCCTCGGCCGTGATCCCTCGATATCCGTTAAGCGCGGCGTTGAAGCGCGTATACGCCACGGCTCGAGGATTGATGTCGACGGCGAGGACCGACGGGCGGGCCGAAGCGAGCAACAGGCTCAGGATCCCGGAACCACAACCAAAGTCGAGCGCCCTGTCATCCCCGCGCAGGCGGATATATCTGGCGAGCAGGAAGCTCGCCGGCCCGGGCCCAACAACATAGTCGGCCTGCCGGCGCCTCCGCCGCAGGTCGGACGCGATGAGCAGGCGGTCGACGCGGTCGATTCGCGACAGCGGCATGTAGCTACTTTCGGACCTGCGGACGAGGTCGAGATCGACCAGGCATCGCATGTCCGCCGCGCTGAACGCCGCGTCCATCTGGCGGCCTGCCACCGGCAATTCGCGATCGAATAGGGTCGCGACGAGGGCGTGTCGCGGCGGACCAGGATCCTCAATGATCTGGCGGAGGCGGATTAGAACGTCGGCGTCCAGCGTCATGCGTCGGGAGGGTGCTTCCCGTAGTCGAGCGGCTCCGCGTCGGGCAGAATCTTCCCGTAGTCGAGCGCGTCGTAGTCGAGCCCGCTGCCGGGCACCGCTTCAACGGACCTGGCTCGAAGCCAGAGCGCCGTCGCGATGGCGGCTGCAGCAAGGACCGCTGCGATGAAGGCAGCAATGACCCCGGCGGGCACCTGGAAACAGCCCTCGAGGTCGCCGCATGACTCGACCGCGGCCAGGACTGGCAACGACGACGCCAGGCTCGCCGGTGATGGCACGGCCAACGACGACAACGGTGCAGACGACGGTGCCGACGAATCCAGCGATGCCGACGGTGCGGACCCCGCCGACGGTGCCGGTGTCGGCAATGGCCCGGTGACGACCGCATATAGCCGAAAGGTCGTGTCGTCAGTGCAGTCCACGATCGGCGTGGAGCCGCACGAGCCGGTCCAGCTGGCCGTGGCGATGAGGCCGCCCGTCTGCCACGTGGCCTCGGTCGCCTGGAGCGTCCAGCCCCCAACTTCGAATCCCTTGGCCTTGAAATCAGCTCGGTGGACCTGGAAGAACGAGTTCTCCCACGTGTTCAAGAGGCCGTCGAACCCTGTCGGGCAGGCATCGATCTCGAATTTGTCCGGGTTCTCGGCGATCGGGCCCGAATCCATGTGGACGACGATCTGTTCGGCTGCGATTCCCGGCGACACGACGGCTTCACGGACTACCCAGTCGTAGGCGCCCTCGCCTTCGATATGGATCGATCCGCACCCACCCCTGCCGGATGTTGTCTTCGAGACGAGGGTGCCCACGCCATGCCAGATCCCGGTCTCGGGATTACCTTCCAGCCCGATCCTCCCGCTGGCGGAGGCGACACCCTCCACGACAAGGTAGCCCGTGATCTGCCGAACCGTGATCTTCGAATCGATCTCCAGTTCGATCGCCAGACCGCCGGCCCCACCGCCGGAGCCGCTGGCCAGGGCGTTGGCCACGGTCAGCTTCGTGGCTGTGGTGGTAGAGGTCGTGAACGTCTGGTCAGGAACCGGCGCGTAGCCAGCGGGCGCCCACAGCTCACGCAGCGTGAACGTGCCGATCGCTCGCGTCGGGTCGAGCCGGGGCAGCAGGAGGATGCCGTCGGCCTTGCCGTCGCCCGATGGCATGCCAGGGCCGCCGGCGCCGTCGCACAGCGCGAAGGTGGTCCCCACCACCCCGAAGCAGGCACCGGCCAGCGGAGCACCCGCAGCGTCGACCTTGTACAGGGTGAGCGCGCCCGTCGCGAAGTGGGTGAGGGTCAGCGAGCTGATCGCGCCGGCGGTCACGACGACAGGCTGGTCGGCGATCGGCTCGTAGCGATCGTTGACCGGCACCTCGACCAGGACGTAGCGGCCGGGCGCCAGGCCCGTGAAACTGAGTGAGCCATCGACCCGGCCGTCCTCCGGGCCGATCAGGCCGGTCGGGTCACGCGGTGCATCACACCGACGCCCGTCCGCCACGGGCGCGCCCCGGGCGCCGCCACCGGCGTCGGTCCTCAGCTCGAAGCAACGGTTCGTGACCGGCGTGCCGGCCGGGTCGACCGTCCGGACGACCAGGCTGCCGGTGCCGGCCGAAACGGCATCCTGGGTGTCGTCGTGGGCTCCGACGGGGGTCGAATGCAGGGGGGCGGCCAGGGACACACCGAGTCCGAGCGTCAGCAGCCATGCCACGACGCATGACAGCGACAGGGTCTTCCTCACGGGATGCCCTTCACCCGAAGACCTGCACGTCGACGACCGTGCAGGTCGTCCTGGTCACGCCGTGCGCGTCCTGGAACGGCGTCCCGAAGCGATACGCCTCGCCCGGGGCCAGCGCGGGCGTCTCCTGCTCGGCCTCGGCGTAGACGATCCCGGCCTCGTCAACGAAGCGGACGCGGAACCGGTAGGCGTGCGACGTCGAGTCGGTATTCCGGATCACGCCGATCGATCCCACGGATCCGGTCTGGAGGAAGCACTCGTCGATCGTGATCGTGAATGCCTGGCTGTTGCCGGGGGGCGCAGCCGCTGATGCAGGGGCCGGCTCCGACGCCACCGGGCCGGTCGACGGAATCCCCGAGGCCTCGAGCGAGCCCATGATGTGCTCGAGGTAGCCGAGATCGGCCTGCCCGACGCCCTGGAACACGACCGCGATCAACCCGGTTGAGCCTGCCGGCGAGATCGCGATCACGAGGACGAACGCTTCGGTGTTGCCGCCGCAGCCGGACCAGCTCTTGAACGCGGCTGTGTAGCCGGCGTCGGAGGCTTCCACGACCGGATCCCCGGTGCAGGATCCGCTGAAGTCGTCGCTCTCGACCACCGAACGTGGGGTGGAACCGGGGGCGTTCGGCGCGATCCCGACAGCGACCCCGGGAACCGTGAAATCCGTCCCGACCCCGGCCACCGCGGGGCCGGCCACGACGACCGTCCCGATCCGCGCGCCGGCTTCCTCCCACGGGTGGGTGGCCTGCTCGGCCCAGGTCGAAGGCACCTCGAACGAGAACGTGCCTGCGTCATCGATGATTCGCGCCCAGGCTGTTCCGGAGGGCGCTGCCGGAAGAGTCTCGCCGAGAATCGACCCGATCGTCAGACCGGTAGCATCGGAGGCAGCGGCATCGGTCGCAATCGCTTCGGTGGTCGGTGCCGCTGTCGGCGCGACCGCGGGCGTACCCGTGGCGACGGCTGCAACCGGGGTCGACACCGACCCACCACCGGAGCAAGCGGCAAGCATTGCACCAATAGTGACGGCGAGCGCAGGAAGGATCGCTCGCCGCCACACAGGATCGCTCACGATCGTGGCGGGAACCTGTCCGACATCACATCCGGCCGGCCGCGATGGCTCCGATCTGCTTCATGAGTTCGAGTCGCTCGGACTCCGACCGTCCGTCGTCGAACACAGCGATCGAGACCATCGATTCCCCTTTCCTGACGACCAGCAGCAGCGAGTCGGGGAGGTAGATGGCCTCGTCCCCAAGGCCAGGCACGTCCTGCACCCCTGATCCCGTCTTGATGAAACCGAAGGTGATCGCGTCGACGCTAACCGTCAGCACCGTCGCTGCGAGTAGCGCGCCGTCACCGGACTGGATGTCGCAGGTATCGGGCGGCCCCTCGAACACGGTGAGCACCACGGACGACACATCCAGAATCGAGGCCAGTTCATCGGCCGTGACCAGGCCGCAGACATCCGCCACCCCGCCACCGCCCGCCGGTGCGGCGGTCGCGGGTGCGGCGGTCGCGGGAGCATCCGTCGCCGCCGCGTCGGTCGTTGTCGCCTCGGTCGGCCCCGAGGTTGCCGCGGCACCAGTCGGCGCCGTGGTCGCGGTCCCTCCGCCCCCGCCTCCGCACGCGGCGAGGGTGACGGCGACCAAGATTGCCAGAATCGGGTTCAAGCGCCGGAAATCCGTCATGACTGCTTCCTCCGTGGAGCTGGCTGTCCTGGTGTCCGAGGTCCAGGCATCCTCACCGATCCGCCGAGAAGGTCGCGCGGACATCGATCTGCGGGTTTTCGAGACCACCCGCCACCATGCCATCGATGCCCGAGCACGAAAATGTCCCTTCGAGCCCTGATGCGTCGTTCCTGGTGAAGTCGAATCGGCAGCCCGACGCGCGTCCTCCACCGGAGAGAACGACGGGCGATGTGAGATTGAACCCAGGCCCAGCCTCAGCCTCCAGGACGATGGTCAGCGCGGTTGCGTCCTGGCCCTCACCCGACTGATAAAACAGGATAGTCGCGCCGTTGGTCGTAGAGGACACGCCCGGGATCAGCGCCAGATCCACGTTCAGGCTCTTGTCGCCAGACACCTCGAGGTGGACCGTTCCAGCCGCGTAGGGGCCATCCGCGATGTCGGGCAGATCCCCGCCGCCACCCGCCGCCGGCGCCTCGGTTGGCGTCTCACCGGCCGCTGTTTCGCCTGGGTTGGTGCCGTCACCGCCACCATCGGTCCCGCCGCCGCCCGTGCCGCCGCTGCAGCCGGCGAAGGAGAGCAGGGCCAGTAGCGCCAGGACCAGACTGGTGTTCGAGCGTGCAGTTCGCGGGGTCACGGCATCCTCCTGCGGATCGGCATTGTCCCATGATCGACGTGGACTCAACTGGCTCCCTCCATCGGATCGTCGGCGACGCGGCCGGGCTCGACGCTGACCGCCTCGACGATCCGCTCAACTTCAATTCCGGCCCTTTCGGTGACCCGGGCGACGACCTCGATGCTGTCCGCCTCGATGACGTGAAAGCCCATCTCGTCGCCGGGGACGAGATACGAACGGACGTGGTG
>JANONZ010000510.1:0-1690 GCA_031421095.1 Thermomicrobiales bacterium | reverse complement strand
GCCGAATCCACCACGGCGCCGGCCCCTTCGTCGGCCAGGAAGGCGCGCCCTCGATCGGACAGGCCGTCCCACGCCAGATCGCCGCCGACACCGCGCAGGAACGTCTCGGCCGCAGCGGGACTCCCTCCGGCCCGCCAGGCGAGCGCCGTATCGTGCGCGACCTGCCCGAAGACCCGTCGCGTGCGGGCGTCGGCGATCGCTCCATACGGCGGCTCGTACACGACCACCGCCAGACAGCGGTCCGGCAGCCGAGCCGCGGCTTCGAGGGCGACCACACCACCGAAGCTCACGCCGACCATGGCCGCCGCGCCCCAGCCCAGCGCATCGAGCACGGCGGCGAGATCGGCGAGATGGGTCGCGACATCGACCGGCTCAGGCTCCGACAATCGACTCAGTCCACTGCCCCGGCGGTCCACCGCGATCACGGTCACGTCGCCCACCTCGGCCAGCGCGCGCGCCAGTCCGTTCAGCTGTTTCGAGGTCGAGAGCGTTCCATGCAGCAACAGCAGCGGCACCGCGCCGGCACCAACCTGCCGGTACGCGATGAACACCCCGTCCGGGCGGCAGATCCGTCCGACATGCTCAGATAGCCTGGCGCGCACCTCGGCTCGACGAAGTTTGCCGCTCGCGGTCCGTGGGAGCTCCGCGACCCGGACGAAGGCCACCGGGACCTTGGCGGCGGCCAGGTGGGCTCGACCATGGGCCACGAGGGCCTCGTCGCCGGGATCTGGGGCGCCCGGCCGAAGCACGATCGCGGCCACCGGCACCTGACCCCATGTCACATCCGCGCGCGCGACCACCGCGGCGTCCGCGATGCCGGGGTGCGCCAGGAGGACGGCTTCGATCTCGGCCGGCGCGATGTTCTGGCCGCCACGGACGATCCGGTCGGTCCGTCGGTCCACGACCGTCAGGCGTCCGTCGCCATCCAGACGACCGAGGTCGCCGGTCCGTAGCCAGCCGTCCGACGTCAGCACAGCGGCCGTCTCGTCCGGATCGTGGAGGTATCCCGTGAAGCGCGCCGGCGTCCGAACGACGATCTCCCCGATCCCATCCTCGTCGGCCGCATCGATCCGGAGTTGCACCCCGGGGAGTGGCCGGCCGGCACTGCCCGGATGGCCCGCGGCCTCGCTCGTGGGCAGCGCAGTCACCGCCGAGGCGGCCTCGGACAGGCCGTAGGTCGGCACGACCGGCCAGCCGCCGGCGAGCGCGCGCTCCACCAGCGCAACAGGGATCGGGCCACCACCGAGGAGGATGGCTCGGAGCGACGGCGGGGGTGTCGCGCCCTTGGCGTGGGCGTGAGCGGCGGCAGCGGTGGCCGCGCCGGTGGCAACTTCCGCGGCCGCTTCGGCGGCGTCGAGCAGGCGCAGCAGCTGGGTCGGGACGAGCGACACGTGGCTGGGCGCGAGGTCACCGGTCAAGGCGGCAAGGATCGCCCCGCTGTCCGACGGTCCCACGATGACGAGGGGCACGCCGTCAAGCGCCGCACGCCACACGACACCGAGACCGGCCACATGCCCAAGGCCGACGGCGAGGACCCAGCCGGTCGCCGGCGGGAGGACGGCCAGCCAGGCCTCGGCGCTCAGCCGAAGAGCCGTGCCGGACAGGACCACGGCCTTGGGGTGTCCGGTGGTGCCGGAAGTCAGGACGATCGCGGCCGGCGCACCCTCATCCGTTTCGGCGGTCGTCCGTC
>JANONZ010000509.1:0-1778 GCA_031421095.1 Thermomicrobiales bacterium | reverse complement strand
CATCCGCATCCATCTCCTCGCCATCCTCGGGCTGCGCCCGTGCCTCCACGAGGACCCGCTCCGCGTCGCCGTCCCAGCCGAGTGTCAGTGACCCAGCCCGGAAGGCCTCGTTGATCGGCTCGTCGAGCGGGCCGGTGTCGTCAACCCCGGCCGTCGGGGGCTCGCTCGCTGCGACCCCCTGGACGCCCCGTCGCTCGAGTTCAGCGAGCAAGTCGCCGAGGCCATCCGCGAGGACCGCGACCTGGACCTTCTCGAGGACGACGCTGACGACTCGGGGGCCGTCGCGCGCCTGCAGGAAGAAGGTGCGGTCACCGGGCTGGCCGATGGTGCCGGCCACGAACCGGTCTGGTGGGTCGAAGAGATAGCGTCGTCGAGGCATGCCCGGACTCTATACCGATTCGGGCTCGGGCCGGCGCGCCCGTGGCCCGGCGCTCAGCCGACCTGCACGTTGACGCTGTGCCAGCCACGCGCACCGTCCGGGGCGGGCGGCGTCGGCTGCTCCGGCTGGACCTCGCCGCTGCCGTCCGTCGCTCGGACCTGCAAGACGTGGGCGCCGGCCGTGGCCGGCCAGTCCACGACCCACTGCACCCACGTGGTGTCGGAGATCGGCATCGAGAGTCGCGCCTCCTGCCAGACCCCGTCGATGGCTACCTCCACCTTGGCGATGCCACGGTCGGGCGCCCAGGCGATGCCGGCGATCGGGACCTGGCCTGCCGTGAGGTTGCTGCCTCCGTGGGGCGTGTCGATGCGGGCCTGGGTCAGGATCGGGCCGTCCTTGGACCAGCCCAGGGGGATCCAGTAGCCGTCGAACGCCTCGAGGGTCGTCAGCTCCAGCTCCTTGAGCCACTTCGTCGCCGAGACATAGCCGTACAACCCGGGAACGATGAGTCGCGCCGGGTAGCCGTGGGCAGGCGGCAACGGCTCGTCATTCATCTTCACGGCGATCATCGGTTCTCGCGCGGGGTCCATCACCCAGGCTGTCGGCATCCCGGCCGTCCAGCCATCCACAGATCGGCCGACGAGTTGGGTCGCCGAGGCCTGCACGCCGGCGAGGTCCAGGACGTCGCGGAGTCGGACCCCCGTCCACTTGGCGTTGCCGACGAGCCGGCCGCCGACCTCGTTGCTGACGCACGAGATCGTCACGTACTGCTCGAACATCGGGAGCCCCAGGAGTTCCGCCCAGGTCAGCTCCGTCTCGCGATCGACCAGGCCGTGGATGCGCAGCTTCCAGGTCGCGCTGTCGACGGTCGGAGTGAGCAGTGCTGTGTCGATCCGGTAGAAGCGGTCGTTCGGTATGACGATGGGCGTCAGGTCGGGGATCGATGGCGACAGGTCCGCGCCGGCCGCAAGTGCCGGGACCACGACAGAGGCGGGCGGGATGGCCGCTCCACTGCCGACGGGGGCGACACGCTGGCGCTCCAGGAGGGCTCGACCCACGACACCGGCCGCGATGGCACCGACACCGACGCCGCCCGCGCGGATGAGGAAGGATCGCCGTGACCAGTCGGGCATCTGCGCCGGGCGCCCGCCGGGTCCCACAGCCACCGTGGATGGGCCAACGAACCAGCCAAGGATCCACAGGCCTGCCCCGACCGAGATCGCCGTTCCGGCTGCTGCGATCGATGGGTTGGCGAGCGGGTCGCCAAGCGAGGCGAGGAACCCGATGACGCCGAATCCGGCGAAACCGACGGCGGCCAGCAGGTATCGGCTCCAGGCGAGGACCCCAAGGCCGGCGCCGACCAGGAGGCCGACGGCGACCACGAAGAGTTCCAGCGCGA
>JANONZ010000508.1:0-1531 GCA_031421095.1 Thermomicrobiales bacterium | reverse complement strand
CAGGAGGTTGGCGGTCAGGGTGCCCCCGACACCGCCACCCAGGATGAGGATTCGTTGCATGACGCGCCTACCGTTGCTTCTCGACGATGATCTCGTCGTAGCCATCGCGGACCTCGAGGGCGATCAGCCGATGGCCGGCCTTCTCGATCCACTTGGGGATGTCCAGCTTGGAGCCCTTGTCCGAGGAGTAGACGGCGATGACGTCGCCGACCTGGCTCTCGCGGATTGCCCGGATGAGTTCCATCAGCGGCCCGGGGCAGAAGCTGCCGCGCGCGTCGACGGTGCGGGTAATGGCGACGGCGGTGTCGGTCATGGTGGTCGCGCCCTTCCTAGATGAACAGCGGAGTGGAGTTCTCGGTCATCAGGCCGATGACCGTGGCAGCACCGGCGGGCTCACTCATGCCCTCGATCATGTCCTCGGGCTTGAGCCCGAACATGTCCATGGTCATCTGGCACGGGATGAACTCGACGCCCATCGCCTGGGCGGCCTCAAGGAGTTCCTTCGGGCTGGCGACGCCGTACTGCTTGGCGAGCTTGCCCATCATCCAGGGGCCCATCCCGAAGAAGTCCATCTTCGACAGCTTTCGATGGCTGATGCCCGGCCGCTGCATGGCGGACAGCATCTTCTGCATCCAGTTCTTGCCGGTGATCCGCCTGGAATCCTTGACGAAGACCTGGAGCCCCCAGAACGTCACGAAGACGCGGGTCCGGACGCCCATCGCGGCACTCGTCGAGGCGAGGATGAGGGTCGCCCAGACCTTCTCGAGGTCGCCGCTGTAGTCGATGATGAGGAGGTCCTTCATCGCTGCCGGCGTGGCGGGATCAAGGGCCGGGAGCGCGGCCGTCGCCGGGGTGTTGGCCGCGGGGTTCTCGGTCGCCTCGGGCGCCTCCGGCCAGCCGTCGGCTGCGGGGACCGCCTCGGCCAGCGGGTCGAATGGGGCGAGTGTCTCGGTGGTCATCGGGATCCTCACTTCCGGCGGATGACGAAGCGGTAGACCGCGCCATCCGATGTCTGCTCGACGAGCTCGTTACCGGTCGCCCGACACCACGCTGCGATGTCCTTGATCGATCCGGGGTCCGTGGCGACGAGCTCGACGGCCGCGCCGGACGGGATGGCCTTCACGGCCTGGGCGGTCTTGACGATCGGCATCGGGCACGACAATCCGCGCGCATCGATCAGCTGGGTGATCTCGACGACTGGCATGAGAGCCTCCTTCCGGACTTCGATGACTAGATGAAGACCAGCTGGCCCTCGCCGGCATTGAGGTAGAAGGAGGTCACTCCTTCGACCCCGTCGACGAGCGGGTCGAGATCGCCCGATTCGAGCTTGAGCAGGTCCATCGACAGCGAGCAGGCCTGGATGTCCACCCCGCCGAGCTCCTTCGCCAGGCGAAGCGTCTCCGCCCAGCTCGCCTGACCGGCCGCTGCCAGATCGTTGACGGCGGCCCGACCGGCCGAGCCGGCCTCCGGCGCGAGGCCGTGGTCGGCGCCGATGCGGTCGGCCCGGAACGCGTCGAGCGCCCAGTACTGG
>JANONZ010000507.1:0-4013 GCA_031421095.1 Thermomicrobiales bacterium | reverse complement strand
CGCCGCCACGATCACGTCACCAGCCCAACGTCAGCGGCCGGCGCGCATCCGATCCGTGACAGCGTCCGCGAGCAGGTTCAGGCCGATCACCAGTGAGACGAGAGCAAGGCCAGGGAAGAACCACATCCACCACGCCACCCGGAGGAATCGTTGCGCCTGGGCGGCGAGGTAGCCGAGGCTGATGGCGTTCGGATCACCGAGTCCAAGGAAACTAAGGCTTGCCTCCACGAGGCAGACCTGGGCGAGGAGGAGCGCCACGTACACGATGACGGCGGGCAGCACGTGCGGCAGCACGTGATCAAGGATCACGCGGACCTCGCTCGCCCCCAGGGCGCGCGCCGCCACCACGAACTCCCGTTCCCGGAGGGACAGGACTTCGGCTCGTGCGATCCGGGCGAGTAACGCCCACGAGGTCAGCCCCAGCACCAGCACGACCCGATCAAGACCCGGACCGAACAGCGCGATGACCATCAGTGCCAGAAAGAAGCGCGGCAGGACCTGCCAGATCTCGCTGAACCGCATGACGACATCGTCCACCCATCCGCCCCGAGCACCCGCCAGGACGCCCAGGAAAAGGCCCAGCGGCAGCGCCAGCAGGGCGACGCCGGCCGCGACGACAAGGGAGGTCCGGATGCCATGGATCACCCCGCTGAAAAGGTCTCGCCCAAGGTCATCCGTGCCGAGCAGATGCGCGGCAGACGGCGACGCAAGGGCTGTCCCGACCGTGGCGAACGGGTCAACGGGTGCGATGACGTCTGCCAGCACTCCAACAACGATCAGGAACGACGTCAGGGTGAGACCGACGATCGCCGCCGGCGTTCGCAGGGCCCATGAGACCCCGCGCCGACGACGCCCAAGCCCGGCCAGCCTCAGCGCCAGACTGCCGCTGTCAGCGTCAGGTGTAACGGATGCGGGGGTCGAGTCGAACATACAGGAGGTCGGTCAGGACGTTCGCGATGATGACCATGGAGCCGATCAACAACAGCACGGCCAGGACGATCGGGATATCCCGTGCCTGGACAGAGGACAGCAACAGGCGGCCGACGCCAGGCCAGCCGAAGACCGCCTCCACCAGGACCGCTCCTGCGAGCAGGTGGCCGACCCGGCCGCCGATGACGGTCACGACCGGGAGGAGGGCGCAACGAAGCGCGTGTCGGCTCAGCACCCGGGCCTCGCTGAGGCCCTTGGCGCGTGCCGTTCGGACGTAGTCTCGGGACAGTTCGTCGAGGATGCCGGATCTGGTCAGTCGGGCGATCACCGCGATCTCGGTCGCGGCGAGGACCAGCATGGGCAGGAGGAGATGGCGGCCGACATCAAGCGCGAGAGCGAGCCCCGTCGCGCTTGAGCGAGGGTCTGTCATCCCACTCACCGGGAACCAGCCGACCCACAGGCCCAACGTCAGGATCGCCAATTGGCCGAGCCAGAACGATGGCGTCGCGTGAAGTCCGAGCGTTCCGATGTTGATGGCCAGATCCCGTCGCCCGTGGGCGCCAGCCGCCGCGACCACGCCCAGGGCAACTCCAGTGACCGTGGCGAAGACAACCGCGGACCCGGTCAACAACAGGGTCGATGGGATCCGCTCCAGGACCACGGCCATCGCCGGTCGACCCTGGACATACGACAGTCCGAGATCGAACCGGAGCAGGTTCGCGATGAAGATCCCCAGCTGTTCGGGCAGCGAACGATCCAGGCCGAACTTGGCCTGCATCTCCGCGTAATACGCCGCGTCACCGTTGTCCCCGGCTAGCGCCAGGATGGGATCTCCTGGCGCCAGGTGGATCAGCAGGAACGCGATGACGAGGATGCCGATGACGGCCGGTGGCACCTGCAGGAGTCGCCTGACGAGGTACCGCCCGGTCACGGGGCGCAGGTAGCAGCTTGGGCGAACTGTGCGTAGGCCTGGAATCCGGTGCACGGCGACCGGTAGGCGCGGACGCCGGAGGTCTCCACCATCCAGACGTAGGGCTGGGCCGCGACGACCGTCTCCTGGATCTTCCGATAGATCTCACCGCGAGCCGTCAGGTCCACGGTCTGTTGCGCTTCGTCGAAGAGGGCGTCAACGGCGGGGTCACTGTAGGCGGCGGCATTGGAGAACGGCACCGGCCCGATCTGGCGGGAGTCGAACATCCGGCGAACGCCGATCTCCGGGTCCGGCCCGTTGCAGTACGAGATGATGTTGGTGTCGAAATCGCGCTTGGTGAACACCGTCTCGGCAAAGACCGGGGGATCAAGCGGCTCCAGCGTCAGATCGATCCCGACCGCGGCCAGCTGGGTCCGGAGCAACTCCCCGTACCGGCTGAACGCCGGGAAGTGGAGGAAGTCCAGGGTCAACGGCGTGCCGTCGTCCACACCTTCGACGCCGGACGCCGTGCGCGTGCCGTCGCCGCCGGCGACCCACCCGGCCTCCTCCAGGCTGGCGGCGGCGGCCGTGCTGTCGAAGGCCGGCATCGCCAGACCGGTCGCGTGCGCCCACGCGATCCCGCTGGAGATGGGCGCCTCGGCGACGCGTCCCTGACCGAACAGGATGTTGTCGACGAATGGCTGGCGATCGATCGCCTGGGCGATGGCCTGTCGGACCCGCAGGTCCTGAAGGATCGGCTTCTCAAGGTTGAAGGACATGGTCATGATGCAATTGGAGCCGCCCGGGTTTCGGTCGGTGCGGAGCAACTCGATGTCGGGATCCTGGTCAAGTCGACTCTCGTCGGGGCCTGGGACGCCCCAGACCCAGTCCACCTCGCCCTTCTCCAGGGCCACGATCTGCGTGCCAATCTCCGGGATGACTCGCATCACGACCTCGTCCAGGAGCGGCAGGCCGTCAGCCCAATACGCGTCGTTGCGCTTGAGACGGATCTCCGAGTCCGGTGCGTACGAGACGAACGCGAACGGGCCCGTGCCCACCGGGGCCTGGTTGACCGGGTTCTCGGCGGGGTCCGATCCCTCGTACAGGTGCTTGGGGATGATCGGCGCCTCGGTCACGTCCAACTGCTGGAGCAATGGGGCGTACGGCTGCTTGAACCGGAAGACCACGGTCCGCTCGTCGGGCGTGTCGATGCCGGCCAGAGCCGGGCCCACTGACGCTCGCGTCCGGGAATGGAGCTTGAGCAGGACCTCCTCGAACGTGAACTTCACGTCGGCCGAGGTGAATGGTGTGCCGTCGTGCCAGACGACGCCATCACGGAGCTTGAAGGTGTACTGGGCGCCGTCATCCTGGATCTCCCAACTCTCGGCGAGCTCGGGGATCGGAGCGAGCTCGTCGTCGAGGCCGACCAGGCCGTTGTAGAGCAGCTCGGATGCGGTGTGGGTGCCGCCACTCGTCGTGATCGCCGGATTCAGGTGTCCAGGATCGCTGCCGATCGCAACCACCAGCGTGCCGCCACCGCCCCCGCTGGGGGCTTGCGACGCGGGCGGCGCGGAAGGAGCCGACGCGGACGTCGATGGTGAGGGCGGGGCCGATGGCGAACACGCCGACGCCACCAGGACGAGAAGGCTTGCGATGATCGGGAAACGGCGCACGATGGTCCTCCTGCAGGCGTGGACCCAGGGTCCGGCGGACCGCGACCGTACCGCGCATGCGGTCGGCCCACTAAGTGCCGCGTTCCCCTACCGGAGCGGAGATCAGCGCTCGCTTGACATTGCAGTAGGGCGAAGGTCTACGGTGGGTCCCATGCAGATCGGAGCACTCGCCATTCAGCTCGGGACAACGCCGAATGCGATCCGTTTCTATGAACGGAGCGGCCTGTTGCCGCGCGCGGAGCGAGGCGCCAATGGCTATCGCCAGTACGACCGGTCCGACGCGGAGCGGCTGCGTCTGCTCATCGGCCTTCGCCAACTCGACCTGGCGCTCGACCAGGCGGCCGAGTTGGCGGGTCTGTGCGCCGCCGGCCGGTGTGACGAGGTCTCCGCCGAGCTGCGAGTAGCGATCCGCGAGAAGCGCACCGAACTCCGCCAACGCATGGAGGACATGGCGTTTCTGGACCAACGCCTCGCACATCTGGAAGGTGGCCTGATCGCCG
>JANONZ010000506.1:0-3259 GCA_031421095.1 Thermomicrobiales bacterium | reverse complement strand
CTCAGAGCGGGCACGTCGGCCGCGAGTAAGCGAACGACAGATCGATCACCCGAGCGATGCGCCTGAACGTGGGGCAGCAGACCGACCGGGATCGACCGCCCAGGACCCGGTGTGGGATCTCCGGATGAAGCCGGTTGGCCCGAGGATCGCAACGCCATCGCGAGGTGGAAACAGGGCCCGCTCCGGGCCGCTGCACGCGCGATGAGCCCGCCGGTCTTGCGCCGATCGTCGACCCTGCCCTCTGGTCCAAGGTGCAGTCGATGCGTGAGCTGCGCCGGACCCGGACGCCGGGGCGGATCGTCAAGCGTAACTACCCGCGCCGGCTGCGCTGTTCGGGCTGCCAGCGGTTCCTCTACGGCGACGTCGGCCGGTACCGCCACCCGCCGCCGACCTGCGAGGCGTTTGTCGCCGCGACCCCGACCGTCCGACGGCGGTACACGACGGGCCACGACAAGCGCGTCCAGGGCCACTCCTACCCTCAGGAGTGGCATGAGCACGCGATCGGCAAGCTGCTTGAACAGGTGGGCGGCGTGGACGATGCTTCGATGACCGAGGCTGTGCGCCTGTACCACGACCGTCCGCCCCGCGTCGACGAGGTCACGCTGGCTCGGATCGGCCGAGAGCGCGAAGAGTCCGGTCGCCGGCTTGCCAAGACCCGAGACGTCGCGGCATGGCAGCGGGACATGGCCCAGCTCGATGCCGAAGAGCAGGCGGCTCGCGAACCAGTCGCGGCAGGGCACCTCTCGTCGCGCGAGGTCTTGGACTACCTGCGCTCGCTGCCGTCCCTATGGGCGGATGCCGGCCCCGATGGCCGCCAGGCGCTCGCCACGGCGATCTTCGCGCGCACCGACGTTCTGGGCTTCGAGCGGCTGGAGTACGAGCTGGCACCCGACGCCATCGAACTGGGGCTGGATGCCGCCTTGCCGGCCACGTTCGAGCTCACTGGAACGATCGGTGAGTTTGGTCGGGGCGAGAGGGATAGCCCCGCCACCAACGACCTTCCGATCACGATGCGCCTCGCCGAGCCTCCGGTGCCGTTCGACTGGCTGCGGAGCGCATGACGCGACGGCCCCGCCACGCCGCCGGACGCGCCACCGACCGCGAGGTCGGCGTTGTGGCGGCAGTCCTGGTGTCCGGGTCGGAGAAGGCGGCCGCCCACCGCCTCGGCCTGTCGCACTCGACCGTCAAGCACCACCTGGCGAACGCCCGGTCCAAGGTCGGGGCGACGACGACCGCGCAGCTGGTGTGGATCCTGGCGCCGCGGCTGCCGCAGCCCGAGGAGATGGCCCGGTCGACCGATCAGGAATCGCAGCCCGGTGGCCGCACCCCTCGCGCATGACGGCGCGCTGGTCCGACGACGTCTGCGACCTCCTTCTTTGGTTTGCTGTGCGCCGTTCGTCGCTCGCTCGTGGCGGCCTTGTGCGCGCCTGGGACACTTGCACCCCGTGGCGCATCTACCTTCCATGACTGACACTACGCTGGACACCGCACCGGCAACCGACGTGACCGTCCGCCTCGCGGCGGGCGGGGACGAGGCGGCATTCGCGCGGCTGGTCGACCGCCACCACGCGTCGATGGCTCGGGTCGCGTACGTGATCACCGGGGATGTGGAGGCGGCCCGCGACGCAACGCAAGTCGCGTGGGCAACGGCGTGGCGCCGACTCCACTCGCTGCGCGACGACGGCCAGGTTCGCGCCTGGCTCGTCGCGATCGCGGCGAACGAGGCCCGCCAGCAGCTTCGGAAGCGCGGTCGCAGGACCATCGTCGACATCAGCGAAGCGCTTGACCGCGCACCCGGTGCGGACCCCGCAGATCAGATCGGCACCGTGGACCTCGCCCGGGCGCTCGCCCGCCTCAAGCCCGACGACCGGGCGCTGCTCGCGCTCCGGTTCGCGGCCGGCCTCAACTCCACCGAGATCGCCGCGCGGCTGCACATCTCCTCGTCGGGGGTTCGCAGCCGCCTCGCCCGACTCATCGAAAGCCTCCGAACGGAGCTGGACCATGCATGACCCGCTGAGCTTCGAGGCTCGCCTCGAGAACGCGTTCGATCGCTACGGCGCGGCAGCGCCGACCAGCGTGGACTCGCGTGTGCTTGCCGCTACGCTGACAGGGGAAGGGCGGCGCCGCCTCTCCTGGCGGACGTGGCCATGGATGCGCGTCGGCTATCTCCGTCTTTCGATCGTCCTCGGCCTGCTGGCACTCGCCTCAGCGGGTGCATTGCTGGTCGCGGGGAGCATCCAGCCCCCCGGTCCGCTGCCGCTCGGCGGTGGCGGGCGGATCCTCGTCACATATCCGGTCGGCCCGGGCACGCTGCTCACGATCGATGGCGCATCGGCGCACTCGCGCCCTGTCAAAGTCAGCGGTTGTCCGCGGGCCATCGCCAACGCCGATGCCGTGGCGACGTATACGCGCTTCATCGGGATCCGGTTCGGCAGCTTCGATGGCAGGTCGTCCAGCCCGATCAGCACCAACTACGCGGGCGGTGAGCGGTGGTCGCCCGGCAATCGGACACTCGTCCTCATGAACCGGACGGACAGATCACTAACGTTCGTGTCCGTTGGGGGCGGCGACGTCGCGCTCCCGACGATGCGGCGAATCCACCTCGACCTCGCCGGCGTGCCGAGCCCCGGCAGCGACGAGGTGCAGTTCGACGGAACGTTCTCGCCTGATGGTCGCCGCTTCCTCCTCCGGACCGAGGTGCTGAATGGCGACCCGACCGCAGGGCGCCGGTACGCAATCATTGATGTCGCCGACGGCGACCCACGGCCGCTGGCAATCCTCCCGGCTGGGAGCGCCGCCGACGAGGCAGATCCGGTCTGGTCGCCCGATGGCGCACGCATCGCCGCGCTCGCGACGCGCGGTGGAGTGAAGCAGCTCGCAATCCTGTCGACGACGACCGGCGAACTGCGATGGCTCGACCTTCACGCCAACGTGGCGCCCGATGCCGAGATGTCGATCGAGGCGTGGTCACCCGACGGCACGCACATTGCGGTCTGGGCGGGCGGTCATCTGGCGCTTGTGGATGCGACAACAGGTGAGTGGACGGCCACGCCCCTGACGCGGCCGCTGTTCTCGATGAGCGTCGCGATGGCGCAGGACGGTCGGCACCTGGCCATGGTGAGTGGCCCGACGCTAACGCGCCTCGATGTCACCACCGGCGCGATCGAGCAGCGCGAGCTGGCCAGTCCGGTCACGTCCTGGTCGCCCGATCGCAGTGCGCACGCCGTGCTCGACGCCCCGACGGGATCCGGGTCGGCAC
>JANONZ010000505.1:0-3631 GCA_031421095.1 Thermomicrobiales bacterium | reverse complement strand
CGGTCTGCGGGATCCCACCGGTCCGCGAAGGTCCGCTTCGTCGTGGCCGCCCGACCGCCGTTCGGAGGCTCGCCCGGCGATCGGGACCATGACGCCCGTCCCGCCGACGGCGGTCGGCAGGCGCATCCGCGCCGCGACTTCTACCAGGCGGGCCGCCAATGCCTCCTCGAACCGGAACGACGGATGGAGGCGCGGCAGGTCACGGGCGAGCCGATCCGCTGTTCGGCGGAGGCGCTGTTCAGGTTCCGACCCGGCCCAGCGGCCCTCCGACCCGGCCCAGCGGCTCCCCGACCCGGCCCGGCCCCCCTCCCCTCCATGCGCATGAGCCGCCAGGAGGGCATCCAGATAGCGGTCCGTGACGAGGGCATCGATGTCGTGGCCGTCCCGACCGGCGAAGCGGCCGATCACCGGCGGGGATCGCCCAGGTCACGCGCGAGGCTGCGCAGGGCGCGGTGGACGAGGACCCGCACGGCCCCCTCGGAACGGCCCAGCACGCCGGCGATCTCGGCCGTCGACATCTCATCGACGAAGCGCAGGACGAGCGCCCGACGTCGGTCGCCGGGGAGGCGATCCACGGCTCGCCACGCGGCGGCCGCGTCGTCGTGGATCATCGCGTCGCCCTCGATATCGATCGGGGCGGCGATCGCGGCCGCCGCATCGAGGGTGGCCTCCGGCCGGCGACGTCGCGTTCGCCGCCGTTCCGCGACCGCGTTCCGGGCGATCTGGAAGAGCCACACGCGGAACGTGGAGGCACCCTCGCCATCGGCCGGGCGGGCGCGCTCCTCGAACCGACCCAGGTTGGCGAGGGCCGCCAGGAACGTCCGCTCAGTGGCGTCTTCGGCCTCGTGGTGGTCGCGCAATTCGTAGTAGGCGAAGCTGTACACCTGGGCGAGGTACTTCCGATAGAGGGCCTCGAAACGGGCCGGATCCGCCTGGGCGGCCTCCACGAGCCGCCGGTCGCGGTCGAGGTGGGTCAGGCGCGGACCGCCCGCTTCGGGGTGGTCTACCTTCCTGAATGCCGGCCGAGTCATCGCGTTACACCGCCGGCGACGATCTGGTCCGCGAGCCGCACGTGACGGACCTCGCCGACGTGCACGTGGCGTTCGCCGCCGAGGGCTGTCGGGTCCTCGACGATGAGCGCTCCGGTCCGGACCTCGACGCCGAGCGCGCGCACGATCTCCATCCCCCCGGGCCGTTCCAGACGGATCGTCCGCCCGGTCGTCAGTTGCCGGTCTATCCAGTCGGCGACATCGAAGTGGCCGCCGCGCAATGCCTCGACACGCGCCTCAAGGCGCACCAGGAACGCATCGAGCAAGATCGCCAGATCGATCGGGCGGCCGCGGGATGCTTCGCGCAACGAGGTCATCGTAGCGGCCAGATCGGCCGGGAAGTCCTTCGCCGGCCAGTCCGCATTGATCCCGAGGCCCACCACGACGTGGGGATCGGCCGTGCCCAGCCCGTCGGTCTCGCCCAGAACGCCGGCCACCTTGCGGATATCGGCCGGGGCGTCAAGCGCGATCTTCGCCGCGGCCCCGCTCAGGTCGTCGCCCGCGACCACCGCCTGGCCATCGAGTTCGACGACGAGGTCGTTTGGCCACTTGAGGCGGATCGTCCGGTCGGGCAGGCCGGCGACCTCCTCCGCTGCGTCGGCCATGGCCAGCGAGACGATCGCCGCGAGCCGCCAGACGCGCTCAGCGTCCAGCCACGCGGGCCGGAACCCAAGCGACAGGAGGAGTGCCGACCCGGGCGGCGCGATCCAACGGCGGCCCTCGCGGCCACGCCCGGCGGTCTGCTCATCGGCGACGGCCAGGCTGACCTCTGGCGTCCCTTCGACCAGCCAGGCACGCACGACGTCGTTGGTCGACGTCACTCGGTCGAAGCGCTCCTGGCGGGCGAGAAACGCGGTCATCGAAAGCAGTCCAACTGACGGCCGCGGATCAGCCCGCGGCCGCAGGGTCGGCGTCGATTGAGGCGGGATCGGCATCGGCCGGGGCGGGGTCGGCGTCGATCGCCTCGGGCCTCTCCAGCTCGAAGGTGTCGTGGAGGGCCCGCAGCGCGGTCTCGAGGTCCGCCTCCGCGATCATGCAGGTGATGCGAACCTCGGACGTCGAGATCATCTCGATGTTGATGGCGCAGTCGGCGAGCGTGCCGAACATGCGCGCCGCGTAACCCGGTGCGTTATGCAGGCCGGCGCCAACGATGGACACCTTGGCCACCGACGCGTCGGTCGTCAGCTCGCGCGCGCCAAGCTCACGGATCAGCGACTCGAGCGCCTTCCTGGCCGCCGCCAGCTCCACCCGCGGGACCGTGAACGAGAGGTCCGTCTCGCCGCCGTGGCCGACGTTCTGGACGATCATGTCCACATTGATGCCCGCCTCGGCCAGGGGATCGAAGATGGACCGCGCGACACCCGGCCGGTCCGGCACGCCGACGACCGTGACCTTGGCGACGTTCCGGTCGTGCGCCAGTCCGCGGACCTTGTTGCGCTGCTCCACGAGCGGATCCTCCATGATGAGTGTGCCGGGGGCGTCCTCGAACGAGCTGAGGACCTCGATGACGACGCCGTTGACCCAGCCGAGCTCGACTGCCCGGACCTGCATGACCTGGGCACCCTGCTGGGCGAGCTCGAGCATCTCTTCGTAGCCGATGACCGGCAGCTGGCGAGCCTTGGCGACGAGGCGCGGGTCGGCGGTGTAGATGCCGCGCACGTCGGTGAAGATCTGGCATCGGTCGGCCTTGAGGCTGGCGGCGAGGGCGACGGCGGTCGTGTCGCTGCCGCCCCGACCCAGGGTCGTCATCTCGTCGTCGTCGGCGGCGGCCGCGCTCTGGCCCTGGAAGCCCGCGACGATGACGACCTTGCCCGCCGCGATCTCCGCCCGGACCCGGCGCGGCTCGATACCCGCGATACGGGCCCGACCGTAGCGGCCGTCCGTCGTGATGCCCGCCTGCGGCCCGGTCAGGCTGATCGCGCCGATGCCGAGCGCGTGGAGTGCCATCGACAGGAGCGTCGCGCTCTGGTGCTCGCCCGTCGCCAGCAGCACGTCGAGCTCTCGGGGGTCTGGCTGGTCGGTGATCGCGGCGGCGAGGCCGAGCAGCTCGTCCGTGGTGTCGCCCATCGCGGACACGATGACGACCAGATCGTTGCCGGCCGCGCGCTCGCGCGTGATCCGGCGCGCGACGCGTTTGATGCGGTCCGCGTCGGCGAGCGACGAACCACCGAATTTCTGGACGACAAGGGGGGCGGACATCGCGGACGCATTCTACCGCCGAAGCCGAGCGGGCCCCACCGCCCGGGGCGCCACGTCTGCCGCGGGGCGCCACGTCCGCCCTCGGGGCGCGCCTCGGTTCGCGCCTCGTCTGCCCCGGCAGACCTTCCTCCCAAAACCACCTGCACAGACTGGTACTCGGAACCTCGAGACCGTGGAATCGGTCCGCAAGGCTCGATTGCGCTCATCCCGAGCGTGATCGAGGGGACGGCCCGGGCCGCGGGGCTCTCTTTTGGGCCGCGGCCGCCGGTCCTGGCTGCGTACCAGTCGGTGGACGCGGTTTTGGGCCTCGGGTCCGACGGCCTCGGCCGACTCCCTTCGGGCACGGGCCGGTGGAGCGTCGGGTCACGGGTCCTACATTCCGT
>JANONZ010000504.1:0-2844 GCA_031421095.1 Thermomicrobiales bacterium | reverse complement strand
TCGTTGCGCGTCTACACGGAGACGGCCTGGGCCAGCATCTTCGCGCGCAACCTGTTCCGCCGTCCCAGCCTGGAGCAGCTTGCCTCGTTCAAGCCCAACTTCACGATCATCTGCGTGCCCTCGTTCCAGGCCGACCCGCCGACCGAGGGGACCCGAACGGGGACCGCGATCCTCGTCCACCTCAAGCGCATGGAGATCATCATCGTCGGCACGGAGTACGCCGGTGAGATCAAGAAGAGCGCCTTCACCGTCATGAACTACCTCATGCCCGACGAGGGTGTCCTGCCGATGCACTCCGCCATCAACGTCGGGCAGGACGGTGACGCTGCGGTCTTCTTCGGCCTGTCGGGGACCGGCAAGACGACCCTCTCGGCGGATCCGTTGCGCAGTCTGATCGGAGATGACGAGCACGGCTGGGGTGACGGCCTGACCTTCAACTTCGAGGGTGGCTGCTACGCCAAGACCATTCGCCTCTCACCGATGTACGAGCCGGACATCTTTCAGACGACGCGCCGCTTCGGGACCGTCCTGGAGAACGTCGACCTCGACCCACGCACGCGCGAGCTGGATCTCGACTCGGAGCGATTCACGGAGAACACGCGCGGCGCCTATCCGCTCGAGTTCATCGGCAATGCCGATGAGACCGGCGTGGCCGGCACGCCCCGGTCCGTCGTCTTCCTGACCGCCGACGCGTTCGGGGTCCTGCCGCCCATCTCGCGTCTGACCCGGGCGCAGGCCGCCTATCACTTCATCAGTGGATACACCGCCAAGCTGGCCGGCACGGAGATCGGCGTCAAGGAACCCAAGGCCACCTTCTCGGCCTGCTTCGGTGCTCCGTTCATGCCGCGCCACCCGGGCGAGTACGCGGCGATGCTGGTCGATCGGCTGGAACGGGACGAGGTCCCGGTCTGGCTCGTGAACACCGGTTGGACCGGCGGACCATACGGTGTCGGCGAGCGGATGAACATCGCCCACACCCGCGCGATGGTCCGGGCCGCCCTCGACGGCGTGCTGGACGGTGTGCCGACCCGGGTCGATCCGAATTTCGGGGTCCGGGTGCCGCTCACCTGCCCGGATGTGCCGGATGCGTATTTGGACCCGCGTGCGACCTGGGCGGATCCGGCCGCGTATGACCGCGCGGCAGCCCGACTCACCCGGATGTTCGCCGACAATTTCGCGACCTATGCAGATGGTGTGAGCGAGGCGATCCGGGCCGCCGGTCCGCGCGTCGACTGACGTTGGATCGAGGTCGCGCAGGCCTCGCCAGCAGGTCGCGCGACCCGCTGGACCTCATCGACCGATCCTGTTCCGACGCTGTTGGCCGTGCGCTCGCTCGTGGCCATGCGGCCCATGTTGGCCGTGCGGTCTCGCATGATGCCCCCAGCATCACATCCGGGACTGCATCACGGCATACGCGGCCCGGTGCCCGGGTGCTGGCGGAGATACGGAGGCCGCGGTGGCTTTCGGGCGGGTCTTGTCCGCCTCTCGCAGCCCATGTGATGTTGGGGGCAGCGAGCTGCCTCGCAACCATGGCCCGAGGCAGCTCGTGAGCGGCTCGCTGGTGGCGCACTATCGGCCTGTGGCCCAACTTCCCTTGGATCTGATGCTCGGAGCGGAATCGGCCAACGCTTGGGTCCAACGCTCGGGTCCGCCGCTCGGGTCCGCCGTTGCTCGAAGGGTCGGCCGCGCGCACGTGAGACCGCCGCTCGCCTCGCCAGCAGGTCGCGCGACAAGGGATGCCGGTCACCCGCCTAGAATGATCGGACCCCGTCGACCCTGAAAGGAGATCCCACTCGCATGGCTCGGAACAAGGTCACCGTCATCGGTGCCGGCAATGTCGGCGCCACGACCGCCCAGCGCATCGCCGAGGCCGGCCTGGCCGATGTCGTCCTGGTCGACATCGTGGAAGGGCTGCCACAGGGCAAGGGTCTGGACCTGGCCGAAGCCGCGCCGGTCGTCGGCCACGACTCACGGATCGTCGGCACGAACGACTACGCCGACACGGCCGGCTCGGACATCGTCGTCGTCACGTCCGGTTTGGCCCGCCAGCCGGGCATGAGCCGCGACGATCTCCTGGCCAGGAACGCGGGGATCGTTCGGGCGGTCGTGGAGCAGGCCGCCCGGCACTCCCCGGAGGCCATCCTCATCATCGTCACGAACCCGCTTGACGCGATGTGCCATGTGGCCCTCGCGGCCTCCGGCTTCCCGCGGGAGCGCGTCCTGGGCATGGCCGGCGTACTCGATTCGGCCCGGTTCCGGGCCTTCATCGCCCAGGAGCTGGGCGTCTCCGTGGAGGACACCCACGCGTTCGTGCTGGGTGGCCACGGGGACACGATGGTCCCGCTACCGCGCTACTCCACGGTGGCCGGTGTCCCGATCACGGAACTGCTCAGCCCGGAACGGGTCCAGGCCCTGTGCGAGCGGACGGCCAACGGCGGAGCGGAGGTCGTCGCGCTGCTCAAGACCGGGTCCGCCTTCTACGCCCCGGCCGCGGCTACCTTCGAAATGGTCGAGGCCATCCTGCTCGATCGGAAACGCGTCCTGCCCTGTGCGGTCTTGCTGAAGGGTGAGTTCGGGATCGACGGCGTGTTCGTCGGCGTGCCGGTCGTCCTCGGTGCGACGGGCATGGAGCGGGTCTTCGAGATCGAACTCACGGCGGGCGAGCAGGCCGCCTTCGACGCCTCCGCGGCCGCGGTGCGGGAACTCGTCGACAAGCTCGGCTAGCGGCGTCGGCAGGTCAAATCCGCCCTCGTCAACACCGCCGACGCGGTCGTCAAGAACGCGTTCGATGCGTCGACCATCGTGGGTCCCCTCCTTCAGGGCGGTGGGCGCGAGGACCTCACG
>JANONZ010000503.1:0-2101 GCA_031421095.1 Thermomicrobiales bacterium | reverse complement strand
CGTTGATCATCGCCGCGAACCACGCCTCCAACCTGGATGCGGTCGTCCTTGGCTCGTGGATCGTGCCGAAGCTCGGCCGACGGATCAACTGGCTGGGCAAGAAGGAGCTGTTCGAGTGGCCGATCCTCGGCTACCTCGCGGTGCATGGCGGCGTGCATCCCGTCGACCGCGGTGCCGCTGACGTGGAGGCCTTTCGGCTGGCTCGCCGCATCCTGGACGAAGGCCACATCCTGTTCGTCTTTCCGGAGGGAACGCGCAGCCCCGATGGCGCCCTGCAGAGCGCGCACGACGGCGTGGCGGTCCTCGCCCAGCGAACGGGAGCCCCGGTCGTGCCCGTCGGCATCGCCGGATCTCACGGGGTCTGGCCCAGAGGCCAGTCGCTGCCACACCCGGGCGGGCGGGTGACCCTCCGCGTCGGGAGCCCATTCCGGCCCCTTGAGGAGCTGCCGCCGGGCACGGACCGTCGATCGGCGAAGGCGCTCATCACCACGATGATCATGGAGCGCATCGCGGCCCTGCTGCCGCCATCCCAGCGCGGTGTGTATGGCGTCTCGGCGGCGGCTGGCCGGACACGGGCCCCGTCCGAAGCGTAGGCATGAGGGGTCCGAGCGGACCTCGTGTGATAATCGCGCTGTGGGAATGGTTCAGGAAGTCCGCATCGCGAGGCGCACCGGCTTCTGCTATGGCGTTCGCGAGGCGATCGACATGGCGAAGGAAGCATCGGCCGCGGGGAAGGCCACCCATACACTTGGACAGGTCGTCCACAACGAGGGCGTCGTCCGGGACCTCCAGGAGTTGGGCATCAGGACCGTCGAGACCCTCGACGATGTCGATCACGGGGCGGCGGTCGTCATCCGCGCACACGGCGTCCGGCCGGACGTCATGGAGCGTGCCGAGGCACGCGGCCTGGAGATCATCGATGGCACCTGCACCTGGGTCATCCAGGAGCAGAAGGAGCTCGTGAAGCTCGTCGAGGACGGTTATACGATCGTCCTGCTCGGAACGCCCAGGCATCCCGAGGTCGTCGGGCTGCTGGGTTTCGCGCCGGACGCGATCGTCGTCGACGAGGAAGAGGAGTGGGAAGCCGCCATCCCGCGCCGCAAGCGTATGGCCCTCATCTCGCAGTCGACCCAGCCGCCGTGGAAGTTCGAGCGCCTGGCGGCGTTCATGGTGTCGCGCGCCCACGAGCTCAAGATCGTGAACACGGTCTGCCCGGTCACGATCCGGCGCCAGGAGGACACGCTGGAGTCGGCCAGGGACGTGGACCTGATGGTCGTGGTCGGTGGCCGATCGAGCGCCAACACCAAGGAATTGACGCGGTTGTGTGAGATCGCCGGCACGCCTGCCATGCAGATCGAGAGCGTCCGGGACCTGACCGATGCCGAAATGTTCGCGGCCGCCCGGATCGTCGGAGTGACCGGCGGCACCTCCACCCCGATCGAGGACCTGCGCGACGTCGTCCAGCGGATCCTCGAGTTCGCCGGGACGCCGGAGGTCAGCGCTTCAGCCGGTGAGCTGGCCCGGGCCGCCCTCGCGCAGGCCGCCACACCCGCCGGCCGGACCACCTCCCTGCCCAGCAACCCCAGGCCCGTTGCGATCAGCAGCGTGGCCTGATCATGGCCAGCGGCAGAGGCGGCATCCCGGTCGTCGCGATCGTCGGGCGACCCAACGTCGGCAAGAGCACGCTCTTCAATCGGTTCCTCGGCCAACGCTCGGCGATCGTGGAGGATCGGGCGCGAACCACGCGCGACCGGCTGTACGGCGATACCGAGTGGAACGGGCGCCGGTTCGTCATCGTCGATACCGGTGGGCTGGAGCTGGATCCGGACGATCCGATCGAGGCGCGCGTCCAGGAGCAGGCTCGGATGGCCATCGCGGAGGCGGACGTCATCCTGTTCGTGGTCGACGCCACGTCGGGCATCACGCCGGCGGATCTTGAGGCGGCCCGGATCCTGCGCCGCGCGACCGCGCCGGTCATCGTCACCGTCAACAAGGCCGACAACGAGAAGCGCGAGCTGGAGGGCGCCGAGTTCCATTCCCTCGGCTGGGAAGAGACGTACGCCATCTCCGCATCGCATGGTCGCGGCACGGGCGACCTGCT
>JANONZ010000502.1:0-2593 GCA_031421095.1 Thermomicrobiales bacterium | reverse complement strand
GGCCAGGCTGCCGCTATCGGCGTTAGAGTAGACAGCCGACCCCGACCGCGTGCCCAGGATCCCCGCACAGATGGTGGAGTGGTACGTAGCCCTGAGAGCGGGTAGAGTCAAAGTCGGGTCTCCGTCCGGACTCGTTGATGGACCGCGTCGCGGATGGTCAGAGCAGCCCGGTCCGGATCTTCATGTTCCCATACTCGGACTGCGACCCAGCCTACCTTAGTGAGCATTGCCTCTGTTTCGCGGTCCCGCTCACGATTTCGCAGGATCTTCGAGCGCCAGAATTCTGAATTCGAAATGGGCCAAGTCCCGTGCTCCGGACATCCATGCCAGAAGCAACCATCGACAAACACCGCCACGCGGGCTCGGAGGAACACAACATCGGCGACTCGCCGAACACCCGGAAGTGGGCGAGCATGCACTCTGTAGCCCATGCTCAGCCTGCGGAGGCTCCTCCGGAGATCCACCTCGGGACTCGTGCCGCGTGTTCGCTGCTTACGCATTCGTGCGCGGATCCTTGGCGTAGTATCCAGGGTTAGGCGGTTGTCCGCGATGGATTTCACGTTAGACCTCAGAACATCGTCGTACACGACGCCGGCGCGTTCGTGGTGAACAGGCGATCCGCGTCGGCGATGGCGCCCTCGCGGCACTCCCCTGCCCGGCCGGCGCGGGCGAGGTCGGCGAAGGTGAAGCCGCCGAGGTAGACGCTGGCGAGGTCGGTGGTGTCGAGGACCAGGTCGGGCGCGTCGGTCGTGGGCGTGACGGTCGCGTCACCCTGGGTGATCTCGAGCCGCCAGCGGCCGGCATTGGCTGGGTAGAACGCGTCGGTCACCTCGACCGTGACGACGCCGGACCCCGCATACGACCGACCCTCCAGCGCCGCCGGCAAGTCGAGGAGCCGGACCCACAGCCCGTTGCCGACGACGAGCCCCAGCCGCCGCAGGTCCTCCACCTGGAGGAACAACGGATGCGGGACGGGTGTTCGCACCGCCTTGATCCGGGCGACAAGATCGATACCGGCGATCCACTCCCAGAGTGCGCGTTCGGCCGCGACGTCGAGCCCGGTCACCTCGAAGACGGTGACGACATGCCGGGGCCCCCGGCTCTCCCACTCGGGCTTCAGCCGGTAGATGGCGTAGCCGCGAGCCTCGCCACCAACCCGGAGCACGGCCAGGTACTTCGATCCCATCCTGCGGACGTGGGGTCCGCCATCGGCGAGCAGATGGGCGCGCCACTTGGCTGCGGAACGGGTCAACGCCCCCGGGACTCCGGGCCGAACTTGTTCGTACAAGGCCGGGATGATCGCCATCGCTTCGTCGGGACTGACGAGGCGGACGCGCCCCAACGGGTCGGCCGGACGTGCGAAACGGAAGTCGCTGCGCTCCATGTCGAATGTGCCCGCCAAGGTCGCCAGGCCGAACCCGAAACGCGGGTAGATCGCCCCTTCCGAGGCGTGGAGGACGGCGACGGGTTCGCCGCGCTCGACTGCCTGGTCGAGCAGCCAGCGCATCATCTTCGTGAGGATCCCGCGGCGGCGATGGTCCGGCGCGACACCGACGCCCGTGATGCCGGCGGCCCCGACCTCGCGGCGCCCGGGCACGGTCAGGCGGAACGTGTGAGCGTCGGCGCCACCGACCCACCTATCGCCATCGACCGCGCAGTCGACGGCACCGATGGTCCGATCGATCTCCCAGACCGCACGTTCGGCCTCGAACTCAGCGTCATCGACCGGTTCGCCGAAGGCCGCCCCGATGGGCGCGAGGTACGCCCGAAGCGCGACTGGATCGTCAGCTGGCTGGCGGAGCTGGATGGTGTCGTCGTCCACGTGCGGATAGTCGCACGGTCCGCGGGCGGTTTGCCCGGTGAGCGTGAGATAAGCGGTGCCTGCTGTACTTCGATCGCGCAGGCTTTGCGATGATCAAGGGACGCTGTATGTTGTACACCATGTTGCGCACACAGATCTATCTGTCGGAGACGGACATCGAGTGGCTGGACCGGGAGGCTGCGCTGACCGGTCGAACGCGATCGCGACTCATCCGCGATGCGATCGATCGTGCGTATGGCCATCAGGCCGACATCGAGGGATTCGATCGCGTGCTCCGCGCCAACGCCGGGATCTGGAAGGACCGACCGTTCACCGGCCAGGAATACGTGGATGCGTTCCGTGGCCGAACACCGGGCGGACTCGCTGCGTTGTGGCCGGAGGGATACGGCACGGATGCCGATCCTGATCGATAGCACGGTCCTCATCGACGTCCTGCGTGGACACGGACCTGCGCTCGAGTTCCTCGGGGCCGCCAGGCGAGCCGACTCGGTCCTGAGCATCACGCCAGTCCGGACCGAAGTGCTCGGCGGCGTCAGTGATGGCGAGGTTCGCGGCACGTTCGCGGTCCTCGGGCTGATCAACTGGATGGATGTGACCGTCGAGTTGGCCGATATCGCCGCTGCGTTGACCCGGCGTCATCGGGCGGCGCACCGCGGGATCGATATCGTCGACTACCTGCTCGCCGCGGCGGCGATCGAAATAGGCGCTGTGGTCGCCACGTCCAACGTGCGCGACTTTCCGATGTTCCCGGGGCTCCAGCCGCCGTATTGA
>JANONZ010000501.1:0-3184 GCA_031421095.1 Thermomicrobiales bacterium | reverse complement strand
GCCGCCCTCGCAGCCGCGGGCTTCACCGCAGCCGAGGTGACGACGACCGGCCGGTTCTTCCTGACCGGCGTCGGGCGAACCTGACGACAGCCGCAGCGTTCCCCACGATTGCCGCAGCGTTCCCCCCAATTTGCGGCAGCGTTCCCCCCAGGAACAGGTTTGTGATGAACCCCTCGTGGACCGATGACCAGATGGCACCGGGGCGCACGTTCGCCATCGGACCACGCTCGTCTGTGCGATTCTCGTTCCTGACAGGAACATCGCGGCCGGGTGGCCGCCTATACCGGTCGGGTGGCCGCCGACAGCGGCCGGCGCCCGTCGCTTCGGACTGATGAGCGACCGTTCACGGGGAAATCGCACCGCTATACTCGGCCGGATGTCCCCGCTGGCGAATTCCAGGATCGCGACCGTCGGCTCCGGTGTCATGGCGGAGGCGATGATCGCCGGCCTGCTCCGGGGCAAGCTTGTGGAATCGTCACATGTCGTGGCCAGCCATCCGCGCGCCGAGCGCCGCGAGGCCCTCGAGCGCGAATACGGCATCCGGACGGTGGCCTCCAACATCGAGGCGGTCGACGGCGCTGACGTCATCCTGTTGGGGATCAAGCCCCAGATGCTGGCCAAGGTCGGGCGGGAGATCGGCCCCCACCTGCGCCGCGGGCAACTGGTCCTGAGTGTCCTCGCTGGAGCGACGACCGTGGCCCTGACCGGGCTCCTCGGCCACGACCAGGTCGTACGAAGCATGCCGAACACCCCCGCCCGTCTCGGCAAGGGCATGACCGTCTGGTACGCGACGCCTGAGACGACCGAGGCCCAGCGGGCGCAGGCCGCCGCCCTCCTCGGAGCGCTCGGTCATCAGCTGGAGGTCGACGACGAAAAGATGGTCGCCATGGCGACTGCGGTGTCCGGTACCGGACCGACCTACGTCTTCCTCGTCATGGAGGCGCTGATCGACGCGGCCGTCCACCTCGGGTTCCCGCGCCATATCGCGCACGACCTCGTGATCGAGACCCTGGAGGGGTCGACCATCTTCGCCAAACAGTCGGGGATGCACCCGGCTGAATTGCGCAACATGGTCACCTCGCCGGGGGGAACCTCGGCCGCGGCCCTGCATGAACTCGAGTCCGGCCGGTTGCGAACCGTTCTGTCCGAGGCGGTCTGGGCCGCCTATCGCCGGACCGTGGAGCTTGGCGACCAGCTCGAAGCGTCGGTCGTTCCCACGGCCGATCGTCAGACCGGGGGTCGATGACCGCACTCCAGGCGGCGCAGCACGCGAACGAGACGGGGCTGTCGGTCGACCTCCGGCGGACACCTCTGGCCGACGCGCGCGCACTCGATCTGCGCGCGTCGATCGACTGGCCCCCAGCGGAGGATTGATGGCAACCCCACCGACAAGTCCGTCCTCGAATCTGTCCGTGGAGGCGATCGTCGCGGTCGACGCCCCCCGCGAGTTTCGGCTCCACCCACGTGACCGGCAGATCGCCTATACGGCCGAAGCGGCCGGCGCCCGCCAACTCTTCACGCTCTCGCTGCGTGGCGGCTATCCGACCCAGCTGACCGCCTCGGAGAAACCCGTCTCGGACCCGCAGTGGTCACCCGACGGCCGTCGCCTGGCGTACGTCCGCGACGACGAGATCTGGGTCGTGGAGGCAGATGGGTCCCGGCAGACCAGGGTGGTCGCCAAGCCCGGCGGCGGTCGGGAGGCGCGCTGGTCGCCGGACGGTCGGCGACTGGCCTTCCTGTCGCGTCGTCGAGGGTGGAGCCAGATCTGGCTCATCGATGCGCCCGTTCCCCGGCGAGGCCGTCCCGCGAACGACCCCAAGCCGCCTCGCCCGACGGCCCTGACCGCGCCCGGCATCGATGTCGACGCCTTCGAATGGTCACTCGATGGCGCGCGCGTCGCCGTCATGGCCCAGCGTGGCGCGGAGGACCTCGAGACCTCGCAGATCGCCATCGTCGACGTCGCCGGCGGGACGGTCCGGGTCGTGGCCGGAGAACGGAGCGTGGATGTCGGGGCGCGCTGGCTGCCCGACGGTTCGCTCCTCTACGTATCGGACGCCGACGGCTGGTTCCAGGTCGTCCGGCTGGCCGCTGACGGCCGCGACCGGATCGTCCTGACGTCTGTAGAGCGCGAGCACGGCGAGCCCGGTGGAGGTGTCGGCTACGCCCCACTGCCCTCGCCCGATGGCAGCCGGTTCGTGTACGTCGAAGTCCACGACGGATTCCAGGATCTTGTCGTCGGGGACGTCTCCAGCGCGGTGCCGGCCAAACGTGGCCGGGGCCGCCCGCCAAAGTCCCCACGGACCGTATCGGCCGCAACCCCCGGCAGCCGGGTCAATCCCTGGGATGGCGTCTGGCGCTCCGTGGGCTGGCTGGCCGACGGCGCCTGGATCGCAGCGGTCGGGGAACGCGAGACATCGCCCCAGGACCTGTGGCTTCTGCCCGTCCCGGGCGTCGCGCCGGAGGGCGCCCGGCCGCGCCAGATCACCGATTCGATGCCGCTCGTGCTGCGTTCAGCGCTGTCGCCCGGGCGTGTCCCGGTCGGGGAGCGGGTCACGATCACGGCCCGCGACGGCCTGCGCGTGGAGGGCACGCTGTGGCGCCCGATCGGCGCGACCGGCAAGCGCGGCGGCAAGCGCGTTCCGACGATCATCTACCCGCACGGCGGCCCGACCAGCCAATCGTTCCGTTCGTTCCAGCCGTTCAAGCAGGTGCTCGTCGCCGAGGGCTTCGCCCTGTTCGACGTCGATTTCCGCGGTTCGACCGGTTACGGCCGGAGCTTCCGCCTGGCGAACCACGACGAGTGGGGTCACGCCGATGTCTTCGACCTCATCGATGCGGCCCGCTGGGCGACCCAGCAGTCATGGTCCGACGGTCGGCTCGCGATCTACGGCGGGTCGTACGGCGGCTACATGGTCCTGTGCGCACTCGTCGAGGAGCCCGCGATGTGGTCGGCCGCGGTGGATCTCTTCGGCGATTCGGAGATCGCCGAGAGCTATCGCCATGGCGACCGGTCCGGCCGGCTGGACCTGCACAAGATGATGGGCTCCCCGGACGACTCGGCCCGGGCGGAGGTCTACCGGCGCGGCTCGCCGGTCTACCACGCGGAACGGATCGAGAGCCCGCTGCTCATCCTGCACGGGCGCAAGGACAAGCGGGTCGTCCCGCTCATGACGGAGCGGATGGT
>JANONZ010000500.1:0-3016 GCA_031421095.1 Thermomicrobiales bacterium | reverse complement strand
GGGCAGGCGGGACCATACGGGATGGACCGCGACCGAGATGACGGGTTCCCGTGCCCGATCCACGCTCGTTGGGAGCTTGGATCGTGGGTGATCGGCGGTCATCGGCGGTCGTATGGCCGCTCCAGGCCCCGGGCAATCGGTGTCAGCGATAGTCGCCGCAGGAGCGACTCGTCACATCCCGGCGGACCGTGCTGGACGGGACTCGGCTCGGACCTGGCTCCCGCTCCTGGGCCGCCTCATCCAGCTGCCGGACACAGCGCATGAAGCACCTGGCTCGATCCTCCCGCGCCAGCGCCCGCAAGCGCGCCGCGAGCACGCTCCACCGATCGCGACTAGACTGCCGCCGGTCGACGACATCCAAGTCCGATGGGACCACGACAACTCGAAGAACGCCCGCTCCCGCACGGCTCCTCGAGTCGCTTCCGACAAGGTCCCTGATGTCGGCCCCCTGAACCGGTCCTCATCCGGTCATTCCCTGCAGCCTTCCGTGCCTGCCCGCGGGCGTCACAAATCGTCGCGCTCCCACGCGACGCATCCATCGCCGTCGTACGCCAAGTGCGACGTCCTGGTAGGAAGGAGCACCATTGCTTTCGCTACGTTCGGGCGCACGAGCGTTCATCCCGGTCGCCCTCGCGGGCGCCATCCTCATCAGCCTCGCTCCGTCGACACCGGCCGCAGCAGCCGAGCCGACGACCGAAGCCCAGCAGATCATCAAGATCGCCAAGGCCCAGCTGGGCGATCCATGGCGGTTCGGCGCCAACGGCCCAGGGGCCTTCGACTGCTCCGGCCTCGTGACCTACGCCTACCGGGCCGCAGGTGACGGGCGCCTCATCCGCAACGGGACGCTCCGTTCCGCCCGGTCGCTCTATCGGTACTTCAAGTCGCGCGGCCTGGCCAGTCGGTCCAACCCGAAGCTCGGCGACCTCGTCGTGTGGGGCCGTGGGACCCACATCGGCATCTACGTCGGCAATGGCAAAGCCATCAGCACGCTGACCCGTGGCGTTCGCGTTCACAGCGTCTTCGCCGTCCGAGCCGCCTTCACGGCATACCTCCACACCGGCATGTCGGGCTCGACCGCCACACAGACCAAGACGCCAGGCACGACCGCCGTCGCGTCGACGTGGGTCCGCCACACCAGTGGCGTCGCGAGCCTGCGACGCGGGGCAAGCGTCCAGTACGCCCGGATCCGCTCGCTGGCCAGCGGCACTCGCCTGGTCGTCTCGGGCAAGCGAGTCGACGCCCGCGGTCGGACCTGGTACCACGTCACAGCGCACGGCCGTGTCGGTTGGGTCGCCGGCTGGCTGACCCGCTGATCGCCCGACCTCGGTCCGACGGGGCAAACCGGTCGGGATCGCCACTCGAAGAGCCCGGGCTGTCCGCGACAGTCCGGGCCTTCGACTATCCGTCGACCGCCGCGAGACAGCGCAGGACGGCCGCCGCAGACCGTTCGATGTCCTCCGCGGTCGTCTGCCAGCCCGAGACCGACACTCGCATGGCAGCCCGGCCGGCCCAGGTCGTACCACTCAGCCAGCACGTCCCGTCACGCTGGACGGCAGCGATGACGGCCCGCGTTCGGGCATCGCCGGCGCTCCCGTCAGGATCTGAAGCGGAACCCTCGAACCGGACCAGGACCTGGTTCAGGACGACCTCGTTGAGGATGGAGATCCGCGGTCCCGCGGCGAGGCGCTCGGCGAATCGCCGCGCGTGGGCACAGTCCCGTTCGACCAGGTCGACCAGTCCGGATCGTCCGAGCGATCGGAGCGCGGCAAGGACCGCGAAGCCGCGAGCGCGCCGCGACGACTCCGGCGCCCAGTTGTAGTTGTCGCGCTCGCCGCCGTCGGTCTCGATGTAGTACTCCGCCCCCAGCGTCATCGCGGCGTGGTGCGCCGCTGCATCACGGACGAAGACCAGACCGGAGTCGTACGGGACGTTCAGCCACTTGTGTGCATCGGTCGACCAGGAGTCGGCCGCCGTGTGGCCCCGCATCCGCTCGCGCAGCGACGGGACCGCGGCGGCCCAGATCCCGAACGCGCCGTCCACGTGGACCCACGCGCCCTGGTCATGGGCGATCGGGATGATCTCGTCGAGGGGATCGAACGCGCCGGTATTCACGTTGCCGGCCTGGGCGCAGACGATCGTCGGTCCCTGGATCGTGGCCAGCACCTCGCGCAACGCATCGGGCCGCATCCGACCCTGGTCGTCGGCAGCGATCCGGCGGACATGGTCGCCCTCGCGGCCCAGACCCAGCATCTGGAGCGAGGCGTAGACCGTGACGTGCGTGCCGCCGTGGGTCACGACCGTGACCGGCGGGGCGCCCTGCAGCCCCAGTCGCTCCACGTCCCAGTCGGCCTTCGCGAGGACCCCGTGGCGTGCCGCCGCAAGGGCCGTGAAGTTGGCCATCGTGGCGCCGGTCACGAAACCGACACTCGTGCCGGCGGGCAGCTCCAGCAGCTCGATGAGCCAGGCGCCGGCGACCTCCTCCGCGACCGCGGCCGCCGGCGAGATGACGTACAGGCCCGCGTTCTGGTCCCAGGCGCTGGTCAGCCAGTCCGCGCCGAGAGCCGCCGGCAGGCTGCCCCCGATGACGAAGCCGAAGTAGCGCGGCCCGGCGCTGCCGACCAGCCCGGGTTCGGCGGCCATCGCGAGCCCCTCGACGACCTCGATCGGATCGGTCGGATCATCCGGGAGGGGGCCGCCGAGGGCCGCTCGGAGCGCGACCAGGTCGACCGCCTGGGCGACCGGTCGGGTGGCCAGCGAGTCCAGGTAGTCGCTCGCCAGGGCGGCGGTCCGCGCCAGAAGTCGAGAGTTGTCGGCCAGGTCGGTCATCGGAGGTCCCCTTCTCGTCGGAGCGATCCGGGAAGTGTGCCCGTTCGAGCGTCTGATGCTACCGTGAACACACGATCGCACGAGGAGGCATCGACATGGACCGCACCGACTTCCGATCCTGGCTTGACCGCTACATCGATGCCTGGCGCCTCTACGACCCCGTCGCCATCGGGGACCTCTTCAGTCTCGA
>JANONZ010000499.1:0-8251 GCA_031421095.1 Thermomicrobiales bacterium | reverse complement strand
CCGCGCACCAGCCCCGCGCACCGGCCGCCTCGGCCCCACACCGGCCCCGCACCAGAACGTCCGCAGCCGCGCCCGTCCGCGCGGTATCAGTGGTTTCCGCCGTGACCCCCGGCAGCCTCGACGTCCCTGCGGTGAGCCTCGATGACCTTCTCTGCGATGTGGCCGGGCACATCGTCGTAGTGGTCGAACGTCGCGCTGAACGAGCCGCGACCGTGGGCCAGTGAGCGCAGTTCCGTGGCGTAGCTGAACAATTCGGCCTGCGGTACGAGCGCCGAGATGATCTGGATGTCGCCGCCCGATTCCATCCCGAGCACACGCCCGCGCCGGCCATTGAGGTCGCGGTTCACCTCACCGAGGTATCTCTCGGGGACTCGGATCTCGACCGTCATGATCGGTTCCATCAGGGCCGGCTTGGCGTGGTGCACGCCATCCTTCAGTGCCATCGAAGCGGCGATCTTGAAGGCCATCTCGTTCGAATCGACGGCGTGGAACGACCCGTCGTACAGGGTCGCCCGGAAGTCGGAGAGGGGGTAGCCGGCGATCACGCCGCCCTCGGCCGCCTCGCGGATGCCCTTTTCGACGCCGGCGAAGAAGCCCTTGGGCACCGCGCCACCGACGACCCGCTCCGCGAACACGACCCCACCGTCGGGATTCGGCTCGAGCTCCAGCCAGACATCACCGAACATCCCGTGACCACCGGTCTGCTTCTTGTAGCGGCCGTGGACCTGGGTCTTGCCGCGGATCGTCTCCTTGTACGCGACCTTCGGCGTGTGGGTCACGATGGCCGTCCCGAACTTGCGCTTCAGTCGCTCGATGATGACCGCGGTATGCGCCTCGCCCATCGTCCGAAGGACCTGTTCGCCCGTGGCCGTGCGCTCCAGCCGGACGGTCGGCTCCTCCTCGAGCATTCGGTTGAGGGCCGGCCCCATCTTGTCCAGATCGCCCTTGCTCGAGGGCTCGATGGCGACCATCAACGATGGCTCCGGGAACTCCAGCGACGGGAGGACCAGCGGGGCGTCGCGACTGCTCAGCGTGTCCCCAGTCTCGGTGACCGCGAGCTTGGCGACCGCGCCGATCTCACCCGCTTCGAGCTCGCCGATCAGTTCCTGGTCCTTGCCGTGGAGCAACAACAGTTGCCCGATCCGCTCATCCTCGTGGCGGGTCGAGTTCCAGACGTGGGCCTGGGAATGGAGCGTCCCGGACAGCACGCGCAGATAGGTCAGCCGGCCCACGTACGGGTCCGCCGTCGTCTTGAACACCCGCACCAGGAGGGGTCCCTTCTCGTCCGCCGGCACGTCGATGACCTTGCCCGCCTTGTCCGTCACCTTGGCTGGGGGCTCGTCGGCCGGGGAGGGAAGGTAGCGCACGATGGCATCCAGCAGCGCGCGCAGACCGATGCCCCTGACCGCGCTGCCGACGAGCACTGGCGCGAGGATCGACTCCTTGACGCCCTTTCGCAGGCAAGCCTCGAGTTCCGGGTCGGAGATGTCCTCGCCCTCGAGATACTTGGTGAGGACATCGTCGTCGGCCGCGGCCGCGGCTTCCAGGAGCTCGTCGCGGCGCCGGGCGACCTCTTCCGCCATGGCCTCCGGGATGGGGATCTCGACGTCCCTGGAGCCGTCCCACTGCCAGGCCTTGCGATGGACGAGGTCCACGTAGCCCGTGAACGTGTCGGCAGCGCCGATCGCCAGGTGGAGCGGAGCGATCTTCTCGCCGAAGCTCCGCCGGAGCGCATCGAGCGCGGCCGTCGGGTCGGCATTCTCACGATCGCATTTGTTGATGAAGAAACAGGCGGCCGTTCCGGTCGAGCGCGCCAGGGCGACCGCCTGTTCGAGCCCGGCCTCCACACCGCCCGACGCGTCCATCACCAGGATCGCCCCGTCGGTCGCGGCAAAGCCTTCGATGACATCGGCGGTGAAATCGGGGTAGCCCGGCGTATCGACGAGCGAGATGCGCGTCCCGTCCGACTCGAACGTGCCGACCGCAAGGCTGAGCGACTCGTGTCGCCTCTGCTCCTCCGGCTCGAAGTCAAGGTGAGCCGTGCCGTCGTCCACACGCCCCAGTCGAGCGATGGCCCCAGCCTTGAACAGGAGTTGCTCCGCGAGGGTCGTCTTGCCAGCACCGGCGTGGCCGGCCAGCACGACGCTCCGAAGGTGGGGGAGATCGATGCTCTTCATCGTCATCGGTTTCGTCGGTCCTTCCTGACTGCAACCTGACTGCACGGGGACACGGGACGTCCGGGGGGCGAGAGTTCAGGCCATGATAGTCCGCTATACTCCGCCCCGCGATGTCCGGACATTCCAAGTGGTCCACGATCAAGCGCGCCAAGGGCATCACGGATGCCAAGCGCGGAGCCCTGTTCACGAAGGTCGCCCGGGAGATCTCGGTGGCGGCCCGGCAGGGTGGCGGTGACCCCGACGCCAACTATCGCCTGCGCCTCGCCATCGAGAAGGCGCGCTCGGTGAACATGCCGGCCGACAACATCAAGCGCACGATCGACAAGGCGACTGGCGGGGGCGAGACCGACCAGTACGAGGAGATCGTCTACGAGGGCTACGGACCGGGCGGCATCGCGGTACTCGTGGAGGCCCAGACGGACAACCGCAACCGGACGGCCGGCGAGGTGCGCTCGATGTTCGCGAAGAGTGGCGGCCAGCTTGCCGGCTCCGGCGCGGTCGCCTGGCAATTCGAGCCGCGTGGCCTGATCGAGGTGCCGCGGGCTGGTCTCGACGCCGATGAGGTCACCCTGACAGCCATCGATGCCGGTGCCGAGGACGTGGACACCGATGACGAAGAAACGATCGAGATCTATACCTCCCCGGCCGATCTGGAGCCGGTGCGCAAGGCGCTCGAAGCCGCCGGCGTCCCGGTCGGCTCCGCCGAGTCGACGATGATCGCCAAACAGACGGTCGAGCTCGACTCGTCAAAGGCGCGGCAGGCGCTGCGGCTGGTCGAGCTGCTGGAAGACCTCGATGACGTCCAGCGGGTGACCGCGAACTTCGATATCCCAGAGGACGTCTACGCCGAGGTCGCCGGGTGAAGGTGCTCGGGATCGACCCGGGGACGGCCGCGCTGGGTTACGGGATCGTCGAACGGCGGGCTGGCCGCCTCCGCGAGGTGGACCACGGGTGCCTCGCCACCAGCCCGGACCTGTCGATGCCGGAACGCCTCCTGGCCATCCACGCTCTGGTCGTCGAGTTGCTCGAGCTCCACCAGCCGGATCTCATGGGCGTGGAGCGACTCTTCTTCTCGCGCAATGTCCAGACCGCGATGGGCGTCGGCCAGGCGCGCGGGGTCGTGTTGCTGGCGGCAGCGCAGCACGGAACGCCGGTCCGCGAGGCGACACCGAACGAGGTCAAGAGCGCTATCACCGGCTACGGGGCGGCCGATAAGGAGCAGGTCCAGCGAATGGTCCAGCTTGTGCTCGGGATGAGCCGTCTGCCACACCCGGACGATGCCGCCGACGCGCTGGCCATCGCGTGCTGGGTCGCGAACACGGAACGAGCAGGGACCACGGCCACGGCCGGCGTCATGGACCGGGCCGCGGTCGCACCGTTCACCCGCGGCGGAAGCCCGTACGACCGCGCGGTCCGCGAAGCCCTTGCCAGCGAACGCGCGGCCAGGCGCAGCGCCTCGTGAGCGTGGCCAGCGAGCGCGCGGTCGTGGGTCTCCTTCCCAGCGGCGTTCCGGCGCCCCGCGTGACTCCCAGTCGCGCCGGCGGCACCACGTGATCGCCTCGCTCGAGGGTGTTGTCGGGGCGGTCGCCGCGGATTCGCTCGTCATCGAGGTGGGCGGGATCGGCTATCGGGTCTTCGCCGCACCGGCCGTCCTGGCCGCCGCGCAACCGGCTGGCCACCTCAAACTCCACACGTTTCACCTGGTCCGTGAGGACCAACAGGCGCTATATGGGTTCCGCTCCGTCGAGGATCTGGGGTTCTTCACGCTCCTGTTGACGGTGAACGGGGTGGGACCCAAGGTGGCCCTCGCGATCGTCGGCAGCCGCCCGACACCGGACCTCCAGCTCGCGATCATGGCCCAGGACCAAGCCGTCCTCGTCGCCATCCCGGGGATCGGCAAGAAGCTGGCCGAGCGGATCATCTTCGAGCTCAAGGAGAAGGTCGCGGCGGCCGGCGTCTCGGTCTCCGGGATGACCGTGGCCGGCGGCGTCCCCGGCGAGGGCGAGATCGTCGCCGCGCTCCAGGCTCTGGGCTACTCCCTCGCGGAGGCACGAGAAGCGTCGCGAGTGGCGCTGGCCGACGTCGGCGTCGAATCAACACTCGAGGAACGCGTCAAGGCTGCGCTTCGGAGTTTGCTGCGCGACTAGGCCCCGCGTCGGCCGAGTAGCGAGGACCGGGCGGCATTCCCTTCGGCTACACCTAGGGTCGGCGGCCCGCCAGAGCGTCGGCGTGTCGCCCACGCGGATCGATCGATTCGCGACCGGGTCGAGCGGCCAGTTCCGCCAGGGTTTCCTTGTCCAGGACCTCGAGCATCGCGTCCCGCACGTCGAGCATCACGTCACGCAATGGGCAGGTCGCCTCGTCCGCGCACGAACACTTCTCGTAGTAGCGGAGCGAGACACATCCGAGTGGCGCCAGCGCGCCATCAAGCAACCGGATCACTCGACCGATGGTGACCGTCGTCGGGTCGGCGGCGATGGCGTAGCCGCCGTGGGCGCCGAGCGTCGTCCGCACGATCCCGGCGTGCCGCAGCGTCGACATGATCTGCTCGAGGAACTTGGCCGGAAGTCGGTTCCGCTCCGCAAGGGTGGCCAGCGCGACGGGGCCACCACCATCATGGCGAACCAGGTCCACCAGGGCGCGCAGGCCATATTCGGAGCGGCGCGACAGGCGCATGCCCGCATCCTAGCGTCGAAATCCTGGTCGAGTGACGGGACATGAGTGGACATCGAACATCCGTGCTAAACAGATCGCGGATGTGCTACAGTCGGCCTCGATGACGGACGACCTTTCGCGCCTCCTCTCGGCGGATCTCGAGGACGACGGAGACGTCGTCATCGAAGGCACCCTGCGGCCGCGGACCCTGATCGAATACATCGGTCAGCGTGAGGTCAAGGCGAACCTGTCCGTGCTGCTGACGGCTGCCCGGGGCAGGGGAGAAGCAGCGGACCATGTCCTGCTGTACGGCCCGCCCGGCCTCGGCAAGACGACATTGGCCACGATCATCGCCCGCGAACTCGGCGTGAATGTCAAGTACGCGTCCGGCCCGGCCATCGAGCGCGCCGGGGACCTCGCGGCCATTCTCACGTCGCTCGAGGAACGTGACGTCCTGTTCATCGATGAGATCCACCGCCTCAACCGGGCGGTCGAGGAGATCCTCTATCCGGCGATGGAGGACTACGCCCTGGACGTGATGATCGGAAAGGGCCCGTCGGCGCGCTCACTGCGGCTCAGCCTCAAGCCGTTCACCATCGTCGGTGCGACCACCCGGGCCGGTCGCATCAGCAGCCCGTTGCGCGACCGCTTCGGGGCGACCTACCGGCTCGACTTCTATACGGACGACGACCTGGCGGCGATCGTGGGTCGCTCGGCCGCGATCCTGGGTGTCGCCATCGACGATGCGGCCATCCGGGCCATCGCCCGTCGTGGCCGGGGCACGCCGCGCATCGTCAATCGACTGCTGAAGCGGGTCCGGGACCACGCCCAGGTCCATGGCGATGGCAACGTGGATGAAGCGACGGCCACGGCCGCCATGCGAGCGATGGAGATCGATGACGAAGGCCTGGACTCGACCGATCGCAAGCTCCTGGCAGCCATCGTCCAGAAATTCGCGTCCGGCCCGGTCGGTGTCGCCGCGCTGGCTGCCGTGCTGTCCGAGGAGACCGAGACGATCGAGGACGTGTACGAGCCATTCCTGCTGCGGCTGGGGTTCATCGATCGCACGCCACAGGGTCGGATCGCGACGGACCTGGCGCGGACCCATCTGTCGGCCCTGGGCTACGAGATCCCGCCTCCGCGCCGGACAGAACCGGGCATGCCTGGCCTGTGGGATCCGACCCCGACCCCCGCGGACCCGTCCGACGCATGAGCGCGGCGTACGTCGGCCGAGCGGCACGCTACGAAGTGCTCGTGCCGCCTCCGCCGGATGGGTCCACGCGAGCCCGCCTTGGTCGCCTGACCCTGCCGCACGGGACCGTCGAGACGCCCCAATTCATGCCGGTCGGGACGAACGCGACCGTCAAGGCACTCTCGCCCGACGACATCCGGACGACCGGCGCCTCGATCATCCTGTCGAACACCTACCACCTTTACCTGCGGCCGGGCCACGAGCGGGTCGAACGTCTTGGCGGGTTGCATCGATTCATGGATTGGGACGGTCCCATCCTGACCGATTCGGGCGGGTACCAGGTCGTCTCGCTCGGTGATCTGCGCGTGGTTGACGAGGACGGCGTGACCTTCCGGAGCCACATCGACGGATCGGTCCATCGGTTCACGCCGGAGATCGCGGTCCGCGTCCAGGAAGCCCTCGGGGCAGACGTCGCGCTCGCGTTCGACCAGCCGGTCTATCCCAGCTCGCCACGGGCGGTCGTCGCGGACGCGACGGAACGGACGCATCGCTGGGCGGAACGATCGCTGATGGCACACACGCGGCCGGACCAGGCCATCTTCGGCATCTCACAAGGTGGTCTGGAGCCGGATCTGCGGGCGGCTTCCACGCAGTACATCGCGAGCCTGCCATTCGACGGCATCTGCATCGGCGGCCTGGCCGGGGACGAGAGCCCGGAACAGCGCGAAGGTGCGATTGACGTGGCCATCGGGCTCCTCGCAGACGACCCACGGCCACGCTACCTCATGGGCCTCGGTTCGCCGGCAGACCTCCTGGAGGCCGTGCATCGCGGGGTGGACTTGTTCGACTCGGTGCTGCCGGCGCGAGTCGCCCGGAACGGCCAGCTGTGGGTTCCCGGCGGCAAGCTCAACATCCGAAATCAACGATTCCTGGACGATCCAGCCCCGGTCCAGGAGGACTGTCCGTGTCTCACCTGCCGGCGATTCTCGCGCGCCTATCTGGCCCACTTGTTCCGAGCCAGGGAGTTGCTTGGATACCGGCTCGCGACTTGTCACAACCTGACCTTCACCCTAGACTTCATGGTCAGGATCCGGGCCGCGATCCGTGCCGGAACCCTCCCTGCTGCGATGTCTGAGCTGCGCCGTCGCGCGGGTCGGATACGTGACAGTGAAGTCGCCGAGAAGTCGGCGTGAAGGATCGAACGGTAGTCTGCAAGACGATGCGGAGGCGAAGCGATGGGCTCGCGAGATCGACCAAGCAAAGAGGCCAAGAAGAAGCCGAAGGCCAAGACCGCGCAGCCCAGCCTGTCGCCGCTGTCGGAACCACCACAGAACGTCGAGTTGATCCGCAAGCCTCGCAAGGAGCCGCGGGTCGTCGAGGACGAGACACAAGAAGGCTGATCGACCGGCGGACGTCATCAACGTCCGCTCCGTCGAGCGGTCCCCCACGGATCGAATGAGGAGCGTGACGGACAGATGGCGATGACCGACGAGCGGACAGTGGAGCGCACGCAGGGGGAACGAAGCAAGGCGGTCGAAGCCGCGCTGGCGTCGATCGAGAAGCAGTTCGGGCGCGGGGCGATCATGAAGCTCGGCTCGCGCGAGAAGCTGGTCATCGACACGATCCCGACCGGATCGATCGCGCTCGACCTCGCGCTCGGCGTTGGTGGTATCCCGCGTGGCCGGATCACGGAGATCTTCGGCCCGGAATCCTCGGGCAAGACGACCGTCTGCCAACACATCATCGCGGAAGCCCAGGCACGTGGCGGCATCGCCGCGTTCATCGACGTGGAGCATGCCCTCGATCCGGGCTATGCCAGGGCCTGTGGGGTGAATGTCGACGAATTGCTGGTCAGCCAGCCCGACACGGGAGAGCAGGCCCTCGAGATCACCGAGACCCTGATTCGCTCGGGCGGGATCGACTGCGTCATCGTGGACTCGGTGGCGGCGCTTGTGCCGCGCGCCGAGATTGAAGGCGAGATGGGCGATTCGTTCATGGGCATCCAGGCGCGGCTCATGAGCCAGGCCCTGCGGAAGCTGACCGGCGCGGTCTCGCGGTCCAATACCTCGCTGATCTTCACCAACCAGTTGCGCGAGAAGATCGGGGTCATGTTCGGCAACCCGGAGACCACCCCGGGTGGACGAGCCCTCAAGTTCTACGCCTCCGTCCGGCTGGATATCCGGCGGATCGAGACGATCAAGACCGGCACCGAGTCGGTCGGCAATCG
>JANONZ010000498.1:0-4157 GCA_031421095.1 Thermomicrobiales bacterium | reverse complement strand
CGGTCGGCCAGCTCCGGGTCCGCGAGCGCCAGGATGGACGCCGCGAGCAGCCCGGCGTTCAGCGCATTCCCGATGGCGACTGTCGCGACCGGGACGCCACGTGGCATCTGGACGATCGACAGCAGCGAATCGAGCCCGCCGAGGTGCTCGGTTGGGATCGGGACACCGATGACCGGCAGCGCCGTCTTGGCCGCGAGCATCCCGGGCAGGTGGGCTGCCCCGCCCGCACCGGCGATGACGACCTGCAACCCGCGGCCGGCGGCTTCCTCGGCATAGCGGAAGAGCCGGTCGGGCGTCCGGTGGGCCGAGACGACGCGCAACTCTGACGGCACCCCCAGCTCGTCGAGGATGCCGACCGCCGCTTCGAGCGTCGGGAAGTCCGACCGGCTGCCGCCGACGATCCCCACGATCGGCCTGCGAGTCACGTCGGTCATCGGTCGCCCTCGGTCATCGGTCGCCCGCGGTCATCGGTCGCCCTCGGTCCAGCTGAGCTTGGCCAGTGCCGCGCGGGCCCGCTCGAGCGCCTCTTCGACGTCGCCACCGAGCGCACTCAGGTGTCCCATCTTGCGGCGTTCGAAGACCTGCCGCTTGTCGTACAGATGGAGGTGCACCGCCGGGTCCGCGAGCGCGTCCGCCACACCGGCCAGACGCGCAGCGCGACGCGGCCCGCGGCCGAGCAGGTTGACCATCGCCGTCGGTGCGAGCGCTTCGGTGGAACCCAGGCCCAGGCCGCAGATCGCCCGGATGTGCTGCTCGAACTGGGAGGTCGCCGCGCCCTCGATGGTCCAGTGGCCGGAGTTGTGGACGCGTGGCGCCAGCTCGTTGACGACCAGCGAGCCGTCGTGGAGGAAGAAGAGCTCAGCGGTCAACGTGCCGCACAGGTCCATCGCCTCGGCCAGCCGGACGCCGATGTCGGCCGCCGCCCGGGCCATCGCTGGGTCCAGCGGCGCCGGCGCGATCGACTCCACGAGGATCCCTGCATCGTGGACGTTCCGGGCGATCGGGTAGGTCGCAGGTTCGCCGTCCAGCGAACGGGCGACGACGACCGACAGTTCCGCCGCGAACTCAAGTTCGAGTTCGGCCAGGAGCGGATCGCCCTCAGCCCGACCCAGGCGATCCCATGCGTCCTCCAGATCCAGCGGCGCGACGATCCGGAGCTGGCCACGGCCGTCGTAGCCACCGATCGGCAGCTTCAGCCGGAGCGGAAGGCCAAGATCAGCGGCCGCCGCGAGCGCTTCCGCGACGGAGCGGACCTCGCGCCACGGCGCGACCCGGACCCCAGTGGACTCGACGAACCGTCGCTCGGCGAGTCGATCCTGGGTCAGCACGAGCGGTCCGTGTCCGGGTCGAACCGGCAGGCGTGCCTCGAGCGCCTCCACGACCTCGGCGGCGACGTGTTCCAACTCATAGGTCACGACATCGCTGACGTCGGCCAAACGAAGCGCGGCACCCACGTCGTCATACGAACCGATCACGACGACATCGGCGACGGACGCGGCCGGGCAATCGGGATCAGGGTCCAGGATCGCGATCCGGTAGCCCATGGCGCGGGCAGCGATCGCGAGCATCCGGCCGAGCTGACCGCCACCAAGGACGCCGATGACGGCGGGCGGCGTGAATCGCGGGCGGGCCGGGGCTGACACGCCGTCGAGTGTAGACGCAGGAACGCCATACGCAGTCGTCGCACGAGCGCTCGAGACGCTCGCTAGCATCGGAGCATGACTGAACGAACCGCGCTCATCCTCGATGTCGATACCGGGATCGACGACAGCCTGGCCCTGCTGTACGCGGCTGGCTCGCCGGACGCGGACCTTGTTGCCGTGACCTGTGTGTCGGGCAATGTCGACGGCCGGCAGGTCGCGATCAACACCCTTGCCGTTCTGGAACTGGCCGGCCGGAGTGACGTGGAGGTGGCCCTGGGTCGCGAGACACCGCTCGTCCGGGCGCTCGAGACGACCCCCGAGACACACGGCCCACAAGGCCTTGGCCATGCCGAGTTGCCGCCCTCATCGCGCCCGCTGTCGGACCGTCACGCGGTCGACCTCATCCTCGACGAGGTCCGGCGGCGACCGGGCGAGATCACCCTGGTCACGCTTGGGCCATTGACCAACCTCGCGATCGCGGTCCTGCGCGAGCCAGCACTCCCCCGGTTGCTCAAGGGCTGCGCGCTGATGGGCGGGGCGTTCGGCGTACCGGGCAATACGACGCCGACGACCGAATGGAACATCCACTGCGACCCTGAGGCGGCCAAGATCGTCTTCCGTGCCTGGGCCGACGCCGGAGCCGCGGACCCGACGATCCCCCGGCCGCTCGTCCTGGGCCTCGATGTCACCGAACAGGCCCGGATCCTGCCCGACGACGTCGTCCGACTCGCCCGACGAGCCGGCAGCACTCCCGACGATTCGATCGCGCTGGCCCGCGGCGAGAACCCGATGCACGCCACGCGTTCCGTGGCCAGCAACCCCATCGTCCGGTTCGTCGCCGACGCACTGCGCTTCTACATGGAGTTCCACGCACGTTACGACGGCTTCTACGGGGCATTCATCCACGACCCGTTGGCACTGGCCGCCGCGCTTGATCGGAGTCTCGTGACGACCGAGGCGCTCTACGTGGACGTGGAGACCCGCGGCGAGATCACGACCGGGATGACCGTCGCCGACCGGCGTCACCTGACCGGCAAGCCACCCAACCTGGATGTGGCGACCAGCGCCGATGTGGCCCAGTTCCTCGATCGGCTCGTCGAGCGCGTCGGAGGACTGGCGGCAGGCCGGAGCTCCGGGTAGCGGCTGCCCGCCTGATCAGGCCCGCCTCTCCGGCCACGGCCCGGATGTCACGAGCTTCGGGCCGTTCGGCTCGGGCCGGACGCCGCCGCGCGAAGATACGATTCGGGTTCGAAGGAGGCCTCGTCATGCAAATCCTGCTCGCCGTCGATGGTTCTCGCCCCGCGGAACGTGCCAGCGAACTCGTCGCCGCGCTGCCGTGGCGAGAGGGTGGTCGCGTCCGGATCGTCAATGTCGCACCGAATCGGGCCGACCTTCTGGGGGTTTCATGGATGGCGCCCATCCCGCTCGATGCGGATCGCATCGAGGAAGACGTCCTGCGGTCCCACCGCGAGGCGCTCGAGGCAGCTGAGCTGGAGATCCGCTCCGCACGGGACGATCTCGTCATCGAGACCGCGTTGCTCCGCGGGCGGACGGCGAGCATGATCGTCCGCGAGGCGCGCGAGATGCCGGCCGACCTCGTCGTCGTCGGCCACCGCGGCCACGGTTCGTGGGAATCCATGCTCCTCGGGTCGGTCTCCGCAGAGGTCGTGGACCATGCCCCATGCCCGGTCCTCGTCGCCCGTGACGAGCGCCTCGGGCCGGTCATCCTCGGCGACGACGGGTCGCCGAGCGCCCGTGCCGCGGAGGCGGCCATGATCAGATGGCCGATGTTCGCGGGCGTGCCGGTGACGGTCGTTTCGGTCGTCGAGCTGGGGTACCCGTACGCGTCCGCCTTCGTACCGCTCACATACGTGGACACGATGACGGGCTACGCGGAGGCGATGGCCGAGCATCGGCTTGTCGCACACGAGGCGTGCGAAGCGACCGCGCAGCGACTGCGCGACGCCGGATTCGAGGCGACGGCGGAGATCCGCGAGGGCGATGCCGCCCACGAACTCGTGACGTGCGCCGGCGAACGCGAAGCCGGCCTCATCGTCGTCGGGACGCGCGGGACGACCGGCCTGCGGCGGCTCGTTCTTGGGAGCGTGGCGCGGAACGTCCTCCTCCACGCCGATTGCTCCGTCCTGATCGTGCGCGAGGTGGTCGGCGAATCTGGCGCAAGCGAGCGGCGCGAACCGGTCAACGCTCCCGGCTGACCTGGCCGGAGGCGACGACAAGCAGGAGGAACGAGGTCTCGACGACGTCGATCCCGGCGATGACCAGGGCGACGACCAGCGGGAGTGGGTTTCCGAGCGCCCAGCCGGCGCCGGCGGCCGCGGATGCGAGCGCAAGGAAGACCAGGCGCACGCCCCGGACGAGTCCCGGCACGTCCGTCGTGCCCGCCGCGAGCCGGACGAGGCCACGCGTCAGCAGGATGACCGTGATCGCGGCCGAGCCACCGACGAGTGCGGCCCGGATGAGCGTCGGCGGACGGACGATCATGTCGAGGCGGGC
>JANONZ010000497.1:0-7430 GCA_031421095.1 Thermomicrobiales bacterium | reverse complement strand
GGCCTGCCGCGCTTCACCGCCGCGGGTGACGACGCGAGCCTCGTTCGCGGTCGGATCATCATCGCGCCGGGCATCGACGCCATGGAACGGGCCCACGATGCGAGCAAGTACGGCCGTCCGTCGGACGTGCCGGTGATGGAGGCGACCATCCCGTCGCTGGCGGATCCGTCGTTGGTCGAGGGAGCCGCGCCGGGCACGCACGTCATGAGCGTCATCGTCCAGTACGCGCCATATGCGTTGCGGGAAGGCAGCTGGGATGAGCGGCGAGAGGCGTTCGGCGATCTCGTCGTGTCGACCCTCGACGGGTATGCGCCCGGGCTGGCGGCGCTCGTGACGGCCCGCCAGGTGCTGACCCCGCTTGATCTGGAGCGCGACTACGGGCTGACCGGCGGCCACCCGATGCATGGCGAGCACGGCCTGGACCAGTTCTACCTGTGGCGGCCACTACTCGGCCACGCTCGCTACCGGTTGGGTCTCGACGGGCTCTATCTGGCCGGCGCCGGCGCGCATCCGGGCGGTGGCGTCACCGGCCAGAACGGCCAGAACGCCGCCCGCGAGATCCTGGTGGACTGGAAGAAACGGCGCCGCTGAGGGTCGTGAGGTCCGGGCCCGGGCGGTGGCCCGGTTGGGCGGTGGCCCGGTCGGGCGGTGGCCCGGTCGGCTCGCCCGTGCCCCAGGCTGGCCCCGGCCCGCCCGCCAGCCGGCCCGGCCGTTCCCCCCAGGAACACTTTTCGTACAAACCCTCGTGGTCCATCACTGAAACCGTCATGGATTGCCGTCTGGAGATCGGTCCACGAGGCGTTCATCGCGAATCCGTTCCCAGGTGGAACGGCGCCCCAGCGGCTCCGACTCGGCCGGGTCCTGCTTGGCCAGCGGCTCCGACTCGGCCGGCTCCGACTCGGCCGGGGCTCCCGTGTCTGCCGAGTCCGCTCCGACTCGGCCTCGGTCAGTCGGCCGCGTCCGCGTCGGCCCCGTCCGCCTCTGGGAGCGTCCAGTCCCAGGTCCGCAGGCGCTTGAGCAGACGGCGGCCGGTCAGGTCGAGGTGGATGGGCGTGACCGCGATGCGCCGGTTGACGACAGCGTGGAAGTCGGTGCCTGGGACCGCGACGCCGGACGGTGGCGGGCCGCCGATCCAGTAGTACGGGATCCCGCGCGGATCCTTGCGTACGACCAGCTCGTCCTGGTACACGCGCTTGCCGAGGCGGGTGACCTCGAATTCCGCGTCGTCGCCGACAGGCAGCGCCGGAACGTTCACGTTGATGAGCTCGCCGGCGGACAGGCCGTGTTCCAGGATGTTCCGGGCGACAGCCGCGGCCGCCCGTCCGGCGAGTGTGAAGTCGGGATGCTCGAAGTACTCCTGCGAGATCGCGAATGCCGGGCAGTTGTTGATGACCGCTTCCATCGCCGCGCTGACTGTCCCGGAGTACGTGATGTCGTCGCCGAGATTCGCCCCGTAGTTGATGCCGCTTGCCACGAGGTCGAAGCCGTGGCCGAAGTAGCCGAGGAACGCGATGCTGACCGCGTCCGTCGGGGAGCCGTCCACGGAATAGGCGAGGGAGCCGTCGGCAAGCGTCCGTTCGCGTACCCGGAGCGGCCGCATCAGCGTCTTCGTGTGGCCGACGGCACTCTGGTTGGTATCGGGGGCGATGACCGTCACGTCGCTGATCGGATCCAGGGCCTGCTTGAGGGCCAGGAGCCCGCGGGATTCCACTCCGTCGTCGTTGGTGACCAGGATGCGCGGCCGACTCGACCACTCCCCGAGCGGGCGGGCGTACGTCCGGAGCGCGCGCGGTCCGCCCCGGGCTGCGCCACCACGCGGTCCGCCCCGCGCGGTGCCACCGGCAAGCGGCTCACCACGTTCCTTGTCCACGTCGCGCCGCTCCGACCGGGCGCGCTCGCGGGTCATGTCGGGTACCGCGCCCCGGCCCTCGCTGGCGGTTCGGTCGTCGTCGGTCATTTCGATGACCCCCGCGCCCCCGGCGCCCCCGATTCGTCGATGTCGATGGCCGTCCCGGGCATGGGCTCACGCGGGATCCGCACAGGTCTGCCCTCCCGATCCGCCAGCCGTCGTGCCGCCCGGCCGGTCACGGAGCGGTCGCCGGAGGTTCGATGGAGGAATTGGAAGAAGAAGGCCGAAACGACCGCCGCGATCGGGATGCCGAAGATGGCGCCCGGGATGCCGGCGATGCGCGACCCGATGAGGACCGAGCCCAGCACGACGATCGGATGGATGCCGACGGCTCCCTGCATGATCCGCGGCTGCATGACGTTCATGACGATGAACCAGCCGATGATCATCAGGATCAGCGTGGGTACCAGGGATTCCGGCTGGAGGACGAGGGCGACAAGGACCGGTGGTGCCCACGACACGAACGGTCCGAAGAACGGGATCATCTGGAGCAGGCCGGCGAGGACGGAGGTCAGCGCCACGAGCGGCAGGCCGAGCAGCAGGTTGGTGCCGAGCGCGATCAGGAAGTAGACGACGCCCATCAGGGCCTGGCCGCGCAGGAACCCGCCGAACGACCGCGAGACCGACGTCTGGAGCAGCCGCGCCTCCTCCGCGTAGGTTGGCGGGACCAGCCGGAACATGAAGGCCAGGACCTGGTCCCGGTCGACGACCATGTAGATGGACAGGAAGAATACGATCAACATCGTGCCGACGACGCTGAGGCTGGCGACGGCGATCTGCTGGAGCGGCGCGACCAAAGCCCCGGCGATCTGGTCGAGGTTTTCCAGGATGGCGGTCGCCTGGTCGACCAGGTTGATCTGGCCGAGGCCGATGGCGTTCAGTCGGTCCTGCCAGGGGCGGACGATCTCCGGCAGGTTGGCGCGGATGTCCGGCAGCGAGGCGACCAGCTGGGAGATCGACGTGGCCAGGGCTCCGGCGGCGAGGACGACGATGACGACGAGGATCGCCACCACGCCCGTATAGACGACGATCGTGGCGAGCGCGCGTGGCAGCCGCGGGATGACGTTGACCATGCGCGCGACGATCGGGCTGATGATGAACGCGAGCAACCACGCCAGAAAGAACGTCAGCAGGATGTCGCCGAAGTAGAAGAAGACCGAGCCGAGCTGCCCGATCACCACGAAGAAGAGAGCGACCGCGGCCAGCGCGAGGATCGTCGTGACGAGACGACGATCGCGACCCTCCGTGCCGAGGTACTGCATCTGCCTCAGCGCAGCCCCATCTTGTGACGGACCTCGTCCATCGTCGCCTCCGCCTTCGGCCGGAGGCGCTCGGCGCCGCCGGCCAGGATCTCCGTAACCCGTTCCGGGTGGGCCATCAGCTCCGCGTAGCGTTCGCGCGGCTCCGCGTAATACGCGACGATCCGATCGGATAGCAGCTTCTTCATGTCGACGCACCCGGTCCGAGCGGTACGTTCGCCCTCCCACAGCTCGTCGTGGTCGTCGCCGAAGGCCCGCTGCAGTTGGCACACATTGCAGACCTCGGGCCGGCCAGGGTCGGTCCGCAGGATCCGCTTCGTGTCGGTCACCATGGACATGACCTGCTTGCGGATGACCTCCGGCGGCGCAAAGACATCGATCGTGTTGCCGATCGATTTGCTCATCTTGCGGACCCCGTCCGTGCCCAGCACGACCGGGGCCTCCGTGTAGACCGCCTGCGGTTCCGGGAACGTGGCGCCATAGCGCGCGTTGAAGGCCCGCACGATCTCGCGCGACAGTTCCAGATGGGCGGCCTGGTCCTGCCCGACGGGCACCATGGAGGCCTTGTAGATGACGATATCGGCCGCCTGCAGGACCGGATATGTCAGCAGGCCGTGGTTGATGTCATCGGGCTGGTTCTGTTTCTTCTCCTTGTACGTCGGCGTCCGCTCCAGCCAGCTCACCGGGGTCACCGTTGCGAGCAACCAGGCCAGCTCCGTATGCTCCGGCCGATGGCTCTGCACGAAGAGCGTGCAGCGGTCCGGGTCCAGGCCCAGGGCCAGCAGCGAGGCCGCCATCTCCAGGGTCCGCGCCCGCAAGACGTCCGGGTCGTGGGTGCTGGTCAGGGCGTGGTAATCGACGATGCAGTAGATCGCCTCGTACTCGTACTGGAGCCGCACGTAATTGCGGATGGCCCCCAGATCGTTGCCCAGGTGGACGATCCCGGACGGCTGGATGCCCGAGAAGATACGGGGCCGTGGGGTCGGCGCTGCGTTCGCCGCGGGAGCGGGGGAAAGCTCGGTCGTCATCGGTCGCGAGTGTAGCCGACCGCGCTCACCCGACGGTCTAGCCGGGCCGTCCGCTACCATTCGGCGGATGTCCACCGATCGTCACGTCCCCGGTGCCTGCCGGGGCGTTCCCCGATGAGCCGCGCGCCGCTGCGTGTCGGCGTGCTTGGGGCCGGTACGGTCGGGCGTGAAGTCGTCCGTGCGTTGCTCGAGTTCCCGGAACGATTGACCGCCACCGACGGCGCACCACTCAACCTGGCCGGGGTCGCCTGCCGGGACCTGGCTGCAGCCCGCGCTGGCGGCATCCCGGCCGAACGGCTGACCGACGCGCCGGCCCATCTGGTCGCCGATCCCGAAACGGATGTCGTCGTCGAACTGATGGGTGGCGACGAGCCCGCCCGAACACTCATCGCCGCGGCGCTCGGTGCCGGCAAACCGGTCGTGACCGCGAACAAGCACGTCATCGCGCACCACGGCCCGGAGCTCGAGGCGATCGCCCGGCGCACCGGGACGGCCCTCCGGTTCGAGGCCGCCGTGGGTGGTGGTATCCCGATACTGGGCCCGCTTGCGGCCGACCTCGCGGCAAACACGGTGGGCCGGGTCCGAGGCATCGTCAACGGCACGACCAACTACATCCTCACGGCGATGGGGCAGGAGGGTCGTGCCTACGAGGACGTCCTCGCCGACGCCCAGGGACTTGGTTATGCGGAGGCCGATCCGACCGGCGATGTCGAAGGTGACGACGCGGTCAACAAGCTGGTCGTGCTCGCACGTCTCGCCTTCGGGCAGTGGCTGCAGCCGGCCAGCATCGTCCGCCGACCACCGACCGCGCGGGGCCAGGGCCGGCCCGGCATCACCGGCGTCACCGACCACGAGATCGAAGGTGCCGCTGCGCTCGGTCTGACGATCAAGCTGCTTGCCAGCGCCGCCCGGACCAAGGCCGGGATCGCCGCTTCGGTCCTGCCCACGGCGGTCCCATCGGACAGTCCGTTCGGCTGGACCGATGGCGTCACGAACCGGATCGAGATCGATGCCGAACCGCTGGGCACGGTGCGCATCGCCGGACCCGGTGCGGGCGGCGCGGCGACGAGCAGCGCGGTCCTCGGCGATCTCATCGCGGTCGCTCGCGGCCTGACGTCGACCTGGGCCGGATTGGCGCCGGCCACGGGCCCCGCGGTCGCCGCCCTGGATCCCCTCGACGCCCCGCGCCACTGGTACGCCTTCGTGCCCGCCGTCCGTCTGGGCCCGCTGCCGCGCGCACTCGACGACACGGCGGTCGTCTCGCTCGAGGATGGCTCTGCGGTGCGGAGCCGGGTCGTCACGCGTGAGGAGGCGCAGGCGGCCTTCACGGCCATCCTGCCCGACGGCGCGGACGCCACCCTCTACCCGGTCGATGACTGAGCCCATGGCCGGCCTCGGCGGAAGCGCCCGTCCCAGGCTCGTCGAGCGCTACCGCCGTTTCCTGCCGGTCACCGATGCGACGCCGGCACTGACCCTCGGCGAGGGCTTCACACCGCTGGTCCGGGCGCACCGGCTGGGGATGGCCCTGGGGATCAACAACCTCTACCTCAAGGTGGAAGGCCAGAACCCGACTGGCTCGTTCAAGGATCGGGGCATGGTCGTGGCCGTCGCCAAGGCGGCCGAGGCCGGCGCCCGCGCCATCGTCTGCGCCTCAACCGGCAACACATCCGCCTCGGCGGCGGCCTACGGTGCGGCGGCCGGGATGGAGGTCATCGTGGTCCTGCCCAGGGGCCAGATCGCGATCGGCAAGCTCCTCCAGGCCCTGATCGCCGGGGCGAAGGTCGTCGCGGTCGATGGCAATTTCGACCAGGCGCTGAGCATCGTCCGGGCTCTCGCCGAGCAGGACGACCACCCGGTCACCCTGGTCAATTCGGTCAATCCTTTCCGCCTGGATGGCCAGAAGACCGCCGCCTTCGAGATCTGCGATGACCTTGGGCGAGCCCCCGATGTACTCGCCATCCCGGTCGGCAACGCGGGCAATATCAGTGCCTACTGGGCGGGCTTCCGCGACTACGCCGACGCCGGCCTGATCTCCTCCGTGCCACGCATGTGGGGCTTCCAGGCGGCCGGCGCCGCGCCTCTCGTGATCGGTCATCGGGTCGACCATCCCGAGACGATCGCCACCGCCATCCGCATCGGGGATCCCGCGTCCTGGACGAAGGCGGTAGAGGCCCGCGATGCCTCCGGCGGGCGGATCAGCGCTGTGACCGACGACGAGATATTGGCCGCGTACCGGGCCCTGGCCCGCCACGAGGGTATCTTCTGCGAGCCTGCGTCGGCGGCCGGGGTCGCGGGCGTCACCAAGGCCGCAGCAGCCGGCGAACTGGATCCGGACGCAACGGTCGTGTGCGTGCTGACCGGCCACGGCCTCAAGGATCCGACGACCGCCGAGCGCCAGGTCCCGGCCTTCCTCGAGGCCGAGGCGACTGTGGGCGCGGTCGCCGTGGCGCTCGGCTGGTAGGGGAGGGGACGATGGCCGGTCACTGGCTCGCCGAGCTCGACGGCAGCACCGTCACCGTGGAGGTGCCCGCCTCCTCGGCCAACCTGGGCGCCGGATTCGACTGTCTGGGTCTGGCCCTCGCGATCACCAACCGGATCGAGGTCGAGGTACGGGCCTGGAGCCGGGGCAACATCGAGCTGACTGTCGATGGAGAAGGCCGCAACGAGCTGACGGAGGATCGCGACAACCGTTTCGTGCGCGGCCTGGAAGCCGCCCTGCGAGCCGCGCGCGGGGAGCTGCCCGAGGGCCTCGGCTGGCGGATCGCGATGCGCAACCAGATCCCGCTCGCGCGCGGCCTGGGCTCGTCCGCCGCGGCGACGGTCGGCGGCATCCTGGCCGGCAACGCCCTGGCCGGCGAGGCGCTGTCGACCAGCGAGCAACTCCGCCTTGCGACCGAGATCGAGGGCCATCCCGACAACGCGGCCGCTGCGCTCCTGGGCGGTTTTGTCGTATCGGCCGGCGGCCCCGACGGTGTCGAGGCGATCCGCTTCGAGGCGCCACGCGACCTTCGCGCGGTCCTGTTCATCCCGGACCTGCGCCTGCCGACCGACGGGATGCGGGCCGCCCTGCCGAGCTCCGTGCCGCTGGCCGACGCCGTCGCCAACCTTGGGGCCGTGGCCGTCGGAGTGGCGGGCCTCGCGACGGGCCGCTACGAACTGCTCGCCCGCCTCACCGTGGACCGGTTGCACGAGCCATACCGGGCGGCCTTCTTCCCGCAGCTGCCGCGGCTCGTG
>JANONZ010000496.1:0-1747 GCA_031421095.1 Thermomicrobiales bacterium | reverse complement strand
GCGGTGGCCGGTCGGGGCGGCCTCGATCAGACGCGTGCGGGCCTCTGGCCCGGGTCGCCGGATGAGGATCTGGTAGTCCTCATTGGGCATCTCGTCGATCCGTTCGCGCAGCGTCTCGCCGCCCGGCATCGCGAAGCGCTCACTGAGCCGACGGCCGTACTTCGCCTCGATCGCATGCCAGCCGGCCGCGGCGAACATGTTCTCCACCCGCCGGATCCGGATACCCGGGATCACCCGGTCCAGGCTCTGGCGATTGAGGTCCACGATCATGGTCACGTTGCCCAGACCGCCCAGCGCGTCCTCCAGGATCGCCTCCCAGACGTTGCCCTCGTCGAGCTCCGCGTCGCCGACGAGTGCCACGAACCGGCGGTCCGGCTGCTGGGCGATGGTGTCGTGGAAATGGAGACGCAGATAGCGGTCTGCCAGTGCAGCGAACATCGGGGCCACGGCCCCGAGGCCCACGGAGCCCGTCGAGAAGTCGACCGGGTCGGGGTCTTTGGTCCGCGACGGGTACGACTGGAGACCGCCGAACTCGCGCAGACGCGGCAGCATCGCGCCGTCCAGATTGCCGAGGAGGTACTGGAGAGCGTGGTAGGCGGGCGATGCGTGCGGCTTGATCGCCACCAGGTCGCCGGCGCGGAGCCAGCGGAAGTACAACGCGGTCAGGATGGACACGACCGACGCACTTGAGGCCTGATGCCCACCGACCTTGATCCCATCCGTGCTTGGCCGGATGTGATTCGCCTCGTGGACCATCCGGACGGCGATCCACAGGATCCGGCGCGCAACAGCGTCGAGCGTGGCGGCATCCGGCCGGCGAGCCGGGGCGATCCGTGCGGCGATGTCGGCGTCGGTGACGGCCACGAGCCTGGGACCTCCTATCGAGCGGTGGCCGGACCGACGACCCGGGGTATCGTCCGGTAAACCGGGACAAGAGTCCCGTAATGCTGCTAGCATCCATCGTGCCATGCGGAACGCCCCAAGGTCAACGTCACCAACGCCGCCTGGTCCGACGCGCGCCGGCCCAAAGGGGCCGATGACCCGCTGGGTCCAGGTTCTGGAGGCGTTCGCCGACCAAGGCGAATGGGGCGTCCGCGACCTCGCCCGGGCGACTGCCATCCCGCGCAGTGCCGCCCACCGGATCCTCCACGACATGGCCGGTCTCGGCCTGCTGTCGCTGGCGGATGAACCCGGCCGCTTCCGGGTCGGGCCGGATCTCGCGCGGATCGGCCTGCTGGTCGCGGAGCACCTGGACGTGCGGCGGGTGGGCCGACCCATCCTGGAGGGCGCGTCGGCCGCGATCGGCGAGACCGTGGTGCTCGCGTTATACGACCCGGTCCGTCGCCAGTTCTCCGCCGTCGACGCCGTCGAAACGAGCCACCCCATCCGCTACCTGTGGGAATCCCTGCGCGACTGGAGCGACCTCCACCTGGGCTCGTCCGGCAAGGGCATCCTGGCATTCCTCCCGCCCGACGAGCAGGCCGCGATCCTGGAACGCCTGGCGGACCCGATCCCGGGCCGCACGCCACTGACGAAGGCGCGTTTGCGCGAGGAACTCGATGCGGACCGGCGGCGCGGCTTCGTCGTCAGCCATGGCGAGCGGTATGAGGGCGCGGTCGGTGTCTCGGCCCCGATCCGCGACGCGCGCGGGCGGGTCGTCGGCGACCTCATCGCCACCTGGCCGGACAACCGCACCGATGCGGACAAGGAGGCGGGCGCCGGGACGATCATCCGGACCGCCGCCGAC
>JANONZ010000495.1:0-7277 GCA_031421095.1 Thermomicrobiales bacterium | reverse complement strand
GGTCACCTTCGAGGCCGGTGGCACCGTTATGGCCAGCGCGGCTGACGGGACGACCTTCGATCTCGTGGTGCCCGCCCGTGCGCTGATCGAGGACACCGTGATCCGGATGACACCCCTGACCGAAGTCGACGGTTTCGGCGACGGTCCGGTGCATGCCGTGCGCCTGGAGCCCGAGGGACTCGAGTTCTTTGCGGTGGCCCGGCTCACGATCACGCCCTCGACGCCGATCCCGATCGTCGATCAGCTGATGTTCCAGGCGACTGGGACCGGCGACGAGGTATCGGCAGCGTTGGTCGATGTCGCGTCCGAGCCCATCGTCATCCTCGTGCAACACTTCTCACTCGCTGGCGTCGGGCTGGCCCAGGGACAGGCGGTGTGGCTGGAGGCCGGGGCGCGCAGCGCGCTCAAGCGCATCGGGCACGAGGTCGCGACCAACCTGCAGGCGGAGCGCAAGCGTCTGATGGCTGGCGGAGCTGACCAGGTCGACGCGATGGACGAAGTGTCGCGCCTCTTCGACGATGCCGATCGAGATGTCCTCGGTCCGCTGCGCGAGGCGGCCCTCCTGAGTTGCACCGCCACCACGGCCTACATCGGCGCACTTCGCAATCTCGAATATCAGCGCTCATTGGTCGGCCTGCAGAACGATGACACCGGAGCGGCAACGGTTGCCGAGAGCGCGCGTGCGTCGGAGGCGTCATTCAGCATCTGCGAGCGGGAGGCGATCCAGCGATGCAAGGCGAAGCCAGATTCAGAGATCCTCATCCGCTTCTGGATCGGATGGGAACGACAGCAGGAGTTCCTTGAGGTCAAGGCCAACCTTCTCGTGGATGACTTCGTCGAGAGAGCCAAGCGAATCTGTGATCCACAGGGCTACCAGTTCGAGTTCAGCGGCGAAGGCACCGGCACGGATCGGTTTGGCGCGCAGGTCGAGGTAGTCTGGCACTACTGGGGGCTCCTGTGCGAGGGCAGCGAGGAGTGGAAGATCTGGGAGTATTTCCGCTCCGAAGGTGGGCCAGGTTCGGTTCTAGTGGACACAGGACCGCCGGGCGCCGACCAGCTCACCGGGCCTTTCCTCGTCACGTTCGGAGAAGATGGTGCGGTGACGCATGGCAGCTGGCCCGGGTACGCCGACGGGGACCGTTACCTTCAGCAATCACAGCCGCGTGCGACGATCAGCGGGACGACATTCACACTGATGCCGCCCGACGAACCGACCGAGGTGAGGGCCGAGTTGCCGGTCGACATAACCAGCATCCCGGTCACGGCTCCGGTCGAACCAGCGGATGGATCCATCCCCGGCTGCGAACCGTTCGCGTCGCCATGAAGGTCGCGCGGCCGACGGAACTCGCGACCATCGTCGTCTGCGATGTCGCCGCCGGACGTCTGAAGGCAGCCCGCCTGGCTCGGCGATCCAGGTAGAACCTCGTCCAGGAGACATCCCATGAAAGAGTCCGTCATGACCCGTAGAAGACAAGTTCAAACTCTGAGGCACCGGCTGGGGCTGGCCGGAGCCGTCGCGGCGCTCATCGCCTCGACCGTGGCGACGCCGGTGAGCGCCACCAGTCACCCAGGCACCCTCGACACCACGTTCGACACCACGTTCGACACCGACGGCAAACAGGTGACACCTAATGGAGCGTTCTACGGCGGAGCCAGCGCATCGGACGTGGCCGTCCAGCTGGACGGCAAGTCGTCGTCGTCGGCTCGGGCTGGAATGTCGTCGCCGTGGCTCGCTTTGACACGGCCGGCGTCCTCGATCCTTCGTTCGACGGTGACGGGGTCTTGACCCTGGGCTCCGGCACGGCCAGCGCCGTCGCGCTCCAGGCCGACGGCAAGATCGTCGTCGGCGGGCTCTCCCATGCAGGTAACTACTATCGGCACGGTCTCGCCCGCTACAACGTCGATGGCTCGCTCGATACCGGATTCGATGGCGACGGTCTTGCTGTGCTGGCCTTCCCCGGCGGCGGTGGCATTGGCCGTGACCTCGCCATCCAGACGGACGGCAAGATCGTGATCGTGGGTACCGCCCCGAGCGAAAGCGCCAACTGGGCCGTCGCCCGGTTCCTCGAGAACGGGACGCTCGATCCTGCCTTCGACGATGACGGCCTGGTCCAGGCCGACTTCGCCGACTGGGAGGGCGCTACGGCTGTTGCCATTCAGGTCGATGGACGGATCGTGGTCGCGGGTACGGCCACCTTCGGGCCCGGTGGCCTGGACGGTTCCACCCCGCAATTTGCCGTGGCCCGCTACCTCCCGGGCATCGTCCCGTTGCCGGAGTGCGCTGACACGCAGGACAACGATGGCGACGGCTCGACCGACTTCACGACCGATGCAACAGGCGATCCCGGCTGCTTCTGGCCGACCGACGACACGGAGGCCCCGAATCCACCCGTTGACACTGACGGCGACGGGCTCGTCGACCCCGACGACAACTGCCCGCTGGTGGCCAACGCCAATCAGGCGGACCTCGACAACGACGGGATCGGCGATGCATGCGACCCGGACATCGACGGCGACACCGTCCCGAACGCGTCGGATACCTGTCCGCGCGTGGCCGAGGACGCCGACGGCAACCAGGATCTTGACGGCTGCCCGGAGGATCCCTCGCACAACCTTTCGGTGACGACGTTCCGGGTCCCTGGCGGCGCAGCCGGTGGGGCCGCAAAGTCGATCACGATCAAGATCAAGAACCTCGGCGCGCATCCGGAGACGGCCTACGTCGAGGTCACCGGCAGCGCCGTGTACAGCGGCTGCTCCGTGCAGACGGCGCCGATCGCACCCGGAGCGACCTTGACCGTCAGCTCCTGCTCCCTGTCCTATCCGACCGCCGGCGGACACAACCACAGCGTGGCCGCGTGCCACGGCAGCGCGAGTCCGTTCGATCCCGCCCAGTACGCCGACAACGACCTTACCAATAACACGCTCACCGACACTACCCGGGCGCGCTGACGGCTCACGAACGCGGTACCAACGACGTCGGGAGGGTCGCTTTCAGCGGCCCTCCTCCGTCGTTCGCCACGTACGACATCGACGCTGGCGAGCGAGGACGTCAAGAGGCGTAGAATCGTGCGGCCCTGCCCGCATGGAGCCTGCCCGAATGAAGATCTTCCTCGACACCGCGGATATCAACGAGATCCGCACCGTCGCCCGCTGGGGCGTCCTCGATGGCGTCACCACCAATCCGACGCTCTACGCCAAGGTCGGCGGCTCGTACGACGACATCCTCCGTGAGGTGTGCGGCATCACGTCCGGCCCCGTCTCGGCGGAGGTCGTCGCCGACGACGTGGCAACGATGCTGGAGGAAGGCCGCCACTTCGCCAAGATCGCCCCGAACATCGTGGTCAAGGTCGCGATGAGCGAGAACGGCCTGGAGGCGATCAGCCGGTTCGCCGAGGAAGGCATCAAGACCAACTGCACGCTCATCTTCACCGCGAATCAGGGTCTGCTTGCGGCCAAGGCGGGCGCGTCGTTGATCTCGCCGTTCGTCGGCCGTCTGGACGACATCAACCAGGACGGGATGATCGTCATCCGCGAGCTCGCCGAGATCTTCGCCATCCACGAGATCGAGTCTGAGGTCCTCGCGGCCTCGATGCGCACGCCGCTCCACATGACCCAGGCTGCGCTCGCGGGCGCCCACATCGCGACCGTGCCGTTCAAGGTCCTTCAGCAGATGGTCCACCACCCGCTGACCGACAAGGGCATCGTCCAGTTCAAGAAGGACTGGGAGAGCGCCCGGGCCGCGGCGGCCGCCAGGAGCTGAAGTCCCGGTCCGTCACGAACCTCTGGCCGGCCCTGGCCGGGTTTGTGATCCCTGTCCGTGCCAGGGCGACCAGCTGACCGTAGCGGCCGGGCGGCTTCAGGCCTCGATGCGCGTGCCTTTGAGCTCGCGGATCGGCTCGAGCAGCATGTCTGGACTGACCGCGAGCAACCGACGGACGTGTGGGGTGTCAAGGTGCCCTCGGTGGTGGTCCACCGATCCCCACGTCTCATGAAAGAAGAACAGCCCCGGGTCGTCACTGACTTGGTAGAGGTCGTAGTTCAAGCAGCCGGCTTCCTCGCGAGTGGGCAGGAGCATCGCCCGCAGGGCCGCGCCGAGCGTCACCTCATGACCCGGTCGAGCGCGGAAGACCGCTACCACGGTCAAGGGTTCTGGATCCATGTCGCCTCTCCTCCATGCCACCTAGACGGCAAGCATATACTGGCGACATGCGAAAGACTGACGTTGGTGATCTAAAGATCGACAGGTTGGCTCAGGCCGCGGTCGAAGCTCCGGTCGCCGTCCCCGGCGAGATCCTCGATTCCCTGGTCGCGGTCCTTGACGTCGTGCGACACGACGCGGCACACACGCGGCCGGAGATCATTCGTCGGACGGGGCTGGGTCGCGGGGTGGTCGTACAGCGGGTAGGAGAGCTGGTCGACCGTGGCCTGCTCGTCGAGGGCGGTCTCGGGCCGTCATCCGGAGGCCGAGCCCCGCGGACGATCCGACTGAACGCCCATGCAGGCCACATCCTCGTCGCCGACCTGGGAGCCACGAGCATCGGCGTCGGCATCGCGGACCTCTCCGGGCATCTCGTGGAGCAACACGAGGAGCCGGCTGACATCACCGACGGGCCCGAGGCGATCCTTGGCCGCGTCGAGGAGCTGTTCGCCGGGCTCCGCTCCAGGACCGACGATGCGCTGGGCGACCTCTGGGGGATCGGGATCGGCGTCCCCGGACCCGTCGAGTTCGCAACTGGGCGGCCGGTGTCCCCGCCTATCATGCCCGGCTGGGACGACTATCCCGTCCGGGAACGATTCAGCACCCGGTACAGCGTCCCGGTGTGGGTGGACAACGACGTCAACCTGATGGCCCTGGGCGAGTACCGCGCCGGCGTCGCTCGTGGTCATGAGGCAGCGATCTTCATCAAGGTCGGGACCGGGATCGGCGCGGGCATCCTCATCGACGGCAAGCTTCACCGCGGCTCGCAGGGGAGCGCGGGCGATGTTGGCCACATCCAGGTGACCGATGACCCTTTGATCATCTGTCGGTGCGGGAACGTCGGCTGCCTCGAGGCGATCGCCGGCGGGGCGGCCCTCGCTCGCGACGGTACTCTGGCCGCCCTCGACGGACGCAGCCGGCTCCTGTCTCGCCTTCTGGCTGAGCGTGGCGGGATCGAGGCGACCGAGGTCGGTTGGGCGGCGGCCCACGGCGACGCTGTCAGTCGGGAGCTCATCGCCGCAGCTGGCCGTCGGATCGGCCAGATGGTTGCCACCCTCGTCAACGCCTTGAACCCGTCGCTGGTCGTCGTCGGCGGCGGAGTCAGCGCTGTCGGCGACAGCCTGATCGCGTCCGTCCGCGAGACGGTCTATGGTCGATCGCTGCCGCTCGCGACCCGCGACCTGCGCATCCTCCGCTCGAGCCTGGACGCACAAAGTGGGCGGATCGGCGCCGCCAGTATGGTCGTCGACGAGCTGTTCTCGCGCGCTCGCATCTCGACCTGGTTAGGGGCCGGCTCGCCGGCCGGCCTGGCCGAGCTCGTCACGACGGAGTCGCGCTGGCCCTCGGGTTCGGTTTCCTGATCCGCCGGCGCGGTCGTCCGGGAGGTGCCGACGCTGCGGGGTGGCCATTCGTGTCATCCTGCCTGCCTTGCCCGTTGGCGTCTTGGCTGATATTTATGTTGGTACAAGTCATGCTTATGCTATTGACAGGCTAATGTATGATGTTGACAGACCAAAATCGGTCGATCTGGAGGAGGTTTGCCAATGCCAAACAAGAGATTCGGTGTCATGGGGCGCAGCATGACGCCCCGCGCGATCGCTACGGGCCTGATCGTGGTCGCGTTTGCGTTCGCGGCATGTTCGCCAGCTGGGTCACCGGCCGCATCCACGCCGGCCGGCTCCCAGCCCGCCGGAAGCGCACCCGTCGGCGGGACGGATCCGGACGCCGCGCTTGCCGAGCTCGCGACCAAGGTTCTCTCCACAGGTCCGTTCGGCGAGGAACCGACCTCTCCGGCCGATCTTACGCTGACCCCGGACGAGATCGCCAGGTCAAGGCGATGAATGCGACGGCGGCCATCGTGATGCACATCCAGGGCGACTGGACGAAGGCTCAGGTCAACGGCCTGACGACCAGGTTCACCGAACTCGGCATCAAGGTCATCGCCAGCACGAACGGCGAGGGCAAGACTGAGAAGCAGGTCGCCGACATCGAAACGGTGCTGGTCCAGAAGCCGAATATCGTCGTATCGATCCCTTGGAGCCCCGGGGACCAGGTCGCCGCCTATCGGAAGATCGTCGACTCGGGTGCCAAGCTCGTGTTCGCCGACAATGCCATCCCAGGCTTCGTCGCCGGCAAGGACTACGTCAGCACTGTCTCCGCCGACAACTGGGGCAACGGCGTCGCCTCGGCTCATCTGATGGCGAAGGCCCTCAGGGACAAGCACGGCGAGATCAAGGGCAACATCGGCATGGTCTGGTTCGACATCGACTTCTTTGTGACCAACCAGCGGCGCGACGCCTTCCGCCAGACGATCAAGGACAACTACCCGGGGATCAAGATCGTCGAGGACCAGGGCTTCCCGGCCGGTCCGGACCTCGCTGGCGGCGCAGAGACCGTCGCCTCGGCCATGCTCACCCGCAATCCCACGCTCGATGGCATCTGGGCCGTCTGGGACCAGCCGGCCGAAGGTGTCATCGCAGCGGCCAGATCGGCCGGTCGAAACGACCTCATCGTCACGACCCAGGATCTCAGCCTTGCCAGCGCCCTGAGCGTGAAGAAGGGCGAGTTCATCTATGGCCTCGGCGCCCAGCGTCCGTATGATCAGGGTGTCGCTGAGGCGACGCTGGCTGCGTACGGCCTGCTCGGGAAGAAGGCTCCGCCGTACGTCGCGCTCTTCGCACTCGCGGTGACGAAAGAGAACGTCCTCCAGGCCTGGACGGACGTCTACCACACCGACCCGCCGCCGGAATTGACCGCCCCGTAGAAGGACAGCGTCCTGCAGGCCTGGAAGGACGTCTACCACCAGGACCCGCCGGCAGAGCTGGCCGGCTCATAGCTTTCGGAACACGCCACGGTTGGTGGGCTTGCTCGCCCGACAGGGCGCAGGCCCACCAACGCAACAAGGCGGAGGATCGAATGAAGACGCTGAACGTCGGAATGATCGGGGCGGGCTTCATGGGCAAGGCCCACTCGCTGGCCTATGCGGCGATGCCGATGTTCTTCTGGCCGCCGCCTGCGCTTCCGCACCGCAAGATCGTCGCCGAGATCACCGAAGATCGCGCCGAGGAGGCGGCCCGGC
>JANONZ010000494.1:0-1674 GCA_031421095.1 Thermomicrobiales bacterium | reverse complement strand
CCACCGCGGAGGCGGATCGAGTCGCGGCCCTGGCCGTCCGGATCGCGCGGGCGAGCGCCACCGCGCTGCGCCTTCCGACCGTCCTGGATGACCGCCCGCCAGCCCACGGGACGTACGAGACCCCGCTGGAGGAGGACCCGTTCGCGGTCCCGATGGAGACCAAGATCGCAGACCTGCTCGCCGCGGACGTGGCGGCGGCCGGCGTCAAGGGCATCACCTACACGGAGTCCGTGTACGCCGCACAGCGAGAATGGAAGACGTTCGCGGCCACGGACGGCAGCTGGACGGAGCAGACCATCACCCACGTCGGATCCGCGGTGGAGGCCAACGCCGTCGACGGGGATGAGCACCAGCGCCGGAGTTACCCGGATTCGGGCGGTGGCTGGCAGGCCGCCGGCTATGAATACGTCCGCAGCCTGGGCCTCCGCGACCGAGCCGAGCCGCTGGCCGACGAGGCGGTCGCGCTCCTGACCGCACCCCAATGCCCCTCTGGCACGTTCACGATCGTCCTCGACCCGTCCCAGCTCTACCTCCAGGTCCACGAGTCGTGTGGCCACCCGACGGAACTCGATCGGGTCTACGGGACGGAGGCGTCGTATGCCGGCACGAGCTTCCTGACGACGGACAAGCTCGCGGAGGGCTTCCGCTACGGCTCCGACCTCATCGACATCGTGGCCGACGCAACGGCGCCGGGCGGGATGGGCACCTTCGGATGGGACGACGAGGGCGTGGCGGCGCAGACCGTGCCGCTTGTCAGGAACGGCATCTTTGTGGGCTACCTGAGCAGTCGCGAGACGGCACCACGCATCGGACGCGAAAGCGGCGGCGCGATGCGGGCCGACGGATGGAACCGGATCCCGCTCATCCGCATGACCAACATCAACCTGCTGCCGCGGCCCGGGATGAGCCTGGACCAGATCGTCGAGGACACCGACGATGGGCTCTACCTCGCTTCGAACCGGAGCTGGTCCATCGACGACCGACGCCTCAACTTCCAGTTCGCCACGGAGGTCGCGTACGAGATCAAGGACGGCAAGAAGGGGCGACTGTTCAAGAACCCGACCTACACCGGCATCACCTACGAGTTCTGGCGCTCGTGCGACGCGGTCGGGGACGAGAGCAGCTACGTGATGCTCGGCACGCCCAACTGCGGCAAGGGCGAGCCCGACCAGACCGGCCACGTCGGTCACGCAGTCCCCGGCGCTCGCTTCCGGAACGTCCAGGTCGGCGTCGGCAAGTGGTAGGTCGCCAGGCCACTGGAGCCGCTCCGGCGGCTCCCGCCGCGGAGGCCGCCCCATGAACGACGAACGCGCCCACGACGCCCTGGCCCTGGCGGAACGCGCGCTTGCCCAGGCGATGCGCGAAGGGGCGACGGAGGCGGAGGCGCTGGTCATGACAGAGGACGCCTCCCTGACCCGCTTCGCCAACAGCGAGATCCATCAGAACGTGGCCGAGACCAATGTGACCGTGAACCTGCGGTTCGTTGTCGGCAAGCGGGTCGGCGTGGCATCAAGCGGACGCACGGACGAGGAAGGACTCAAGCGCCTCGCGGTCAACGCGGCCGCGATCGCCCGCGTCGTGGAGGAGCTCGATGACTGGGCCGGCCTCCCCGAGCCTACACTGATCGAGGAGGTCACGGCGGCCTATGCGCCCGCGACCGCCGACGCTTCGCCG
>JANONZ010000493.1:0-1583 GCA_031421095.1 Thermomicrobiales bacterium | reverse complement strand
GGAGATCGCCAATCGACTGGGTTGGCTCAGCAAGGAGACCGGCAACGCCGGCGCATCGCGCAAGTATTTCGCCCGGGGGCGAGGCGACCGCGCCGTCGTGACAGTGACGCTCCTGCTCCTGGCGCTGACGACCATCGTCTCGCTGACGGCTCTCTTCTCCACCGATCGCGAGAAGATCTATGACCTGCTCCAGCTGGACAAGGTGGACGTCGCCGCGGGGGAGTACTGGCGGCTCTGGTCCGTCACCCTGCTCCACGGCGACCTGCTCCACCTGGGCTTCAACATGTACGCCCTGTACCTCGCGGGGACGATCGTGGAGCGCTGGTACGGACCGATCCGTTTCCTGCTCTTCTACCTGGTGTTCGCTGCTGCCGGGTCGACCGCGAGTTTCGTCTTCGGCGGCGACGCTCCATCGGTCGGCGCGTCCGGCGCGGTTTTCGGACTGTTCGGGATGCTGCTGACTGCCGGACGGGTGCACCATCCCGTGGATCGCGAATCGCGCGGCATCATGGGCCAGCTCGGGATGCTCGTCCTCATCAACATCGCGTTCGGCTTCATAGCCGGCGGGCGCATCGATAACGCGGCTCATCTTGGCGGCCTGGTGGCGGGCCTGTGGCTGGGGGCCCTTGTGCCACCGATCCGCGTCCCCACACTGTCCTCGCTCTGGCAGAAGGCTGGCGAGGCACGGACCGGCGCGGGGCGGTCGAATGCGCCTGGCTACGTCATCGTCCTGGGCCTGGTCGTCATCGGGATCCTCGTGGTTGCCGGGATCGCGCTCGGAACATCGGCTCGGACCGGCGCCGGTGGGGATCCCGCACCACGCGCGGATGTGGCCGTCCACAGTTCGCCGAGGACGCCCGCCTGAGGGCGTGGGTCGTCCGACCCACACCCCGGCCCGCCCGATGTTCGCCACGCTGCTCGGAGCGCTGCCCAGACCGCCCGTGCACGCGGGCGCCTCGAGGGCCGTGCTGGTCGAGGCCGCCGTTCGCGCCCAGCAAGCCGCCGGCCTGGAGCCGCTGACCGACGGTGGTTCCGCGCGGAGCGAGGGCATCGTCGCGGCCTGGCGGCTGGCCGCGGGATTCACAGATCGGGCGGTCAAGCAGGCCGTCCTCGGGCCGTACACGCAGGGGCGGACGATCCAGGAGACCGTCGCGCGCGCCACCGCACTGAACGCCGAACTTCGCGTCCTGGCGGCCGCCGGCTGCGCGCTCATCGAGGTCCACGAGCCGGCCGCCACGCTGATCGGCTCGGACGAGGCAGAACGGGCACGCTTCCGCGAGGCGCACCTGCGGTTGCTGGAAGGACTCGAAGGCACGCATCTCTCCCTGGCCATCACCGGTGGCAACGCGCACGAGGCCGACATCGAGACGCTGCTGGCCGCGCCGTACGACAGTCTCGCCCTTGATCTGGTGGCCGGACCCGAGAACTGGCGGCTGGTCGTGGCGACGCCGGGTGACCGAGGCATCGTCTGCGGGGCGCTGTCAGTCGAGCCGGACGACGACGATTCCCTGGAGCTCCTCCTGTGGGCGGCCGCCTACGCGGCGTCGACGGCTGCCAGGGGCCCGGGCAGGGTCGGCCTGGCC